>CAZCKG010000014.1:0-21570 GCA_964498825.1 uncultured Methanosarcinales archaeon | reverse complement strand
ATTTCAGAAGAAGGATTGAAAATTCAATCAAAAACCTCTACGAAAGTTCTTAATTTTTAGAGGAAATTTCGACCCCTGGAATTTCCTCAAGCTCTGTGGCTCCTTCGAGAACTAAAGAAACTCCTGTATCTTGTTCTATAATTACTTTGGATTGGAGATCGTATTCAAAGATCTTCTTGAAATACTTTTTCTGCTTCTCTACTTCCCATATCTCAAGCTGGCATTCCTTCTGAGCATGCATTTCAAGCACAAGACTGTCGGCAGATGCAATATAGAAGCGGACGTGGGAAACAACTCCTGTATGAGAGCGGTCAAGACCTTCAGCAATACGAAGCAGGGCGCTCAGGACTCTAATGCATTTTACAGTATCCCTATTAAGCCCGGCAAAGTTTGGATGTTTCTTTTTAGGGGTATTTTTCCTGTGAAAATAGGCAAGATTTGCAATAACTTCTATTTCTTCAGGGTGAAAACCAGGCAGGTTGCTTTCTCTGATTAGATGATAGGCATGTGCCTGATGGGTATCATAGGAGAGAAAAGCCCCAATATCATGTAGGGTTGACCCGTACTCAAGAAGTTCTCTTTCCCCTTCTTTAAACTCATAGATTCCAAGTGCTTGAATACTGTCAAAAAGTTCCAGAGCCAGCCTGGTGACAGTATGTGCATGCTCTTCATCAAAGTTACAGGTAAGCCCAAGCTGCATAATGCTGCGCTTTCTTACTGACATCTGGGTAACCATGTAGGAAAACTCGCTTTTGGAAATATAATCCACGAGAATCCCTTCTCTTAATCCGTATTTACTGGCCTTGATCTCGGAAAGTCCGAGCTCTTCCATAAAAGTCTCGATAATTGCAGCCCCTGAAACAATGATATCTGCTCTCTGAGAGTTAATTCCGGGAAACTTGCGCCGCTCTTCCAGGGGCAGGGCACACATAGCCCTGATAATTTTCTTCAGGTCTTCATACTCAAGCTTCTCGTAGCTTTCATGAGATGTCTTATGCAGGTAAACAAAAGCAATCCTTGCAAGGTTTTCTATGGTTCCCGAACTTCCAATAGCACAGTCTATTCTATATTTGGAAAACTCTTTTATTATATCTTCAGTTTTGCCCCGGATATAATCTTTAATCTGTTCATATCTCTCCTCGGAGACAGGGCCGACCTCATCTGGAAGAAACATATTTGTCAGGCGGATAGATCCAAGGTCAAAGGAATGAAGGAAGTAACACTGCTTCTGGTCCCCTACTGATACTTCAGTGCTACCGCCTCCAATATCAATGAAAAGAGCCTTTGAGTAGCCAAGTCTGAGCCCGCTTGAAACACCAAGATAAATCAGGCGAGCTTCTTCGCTTCCGGAAATAGTGCATACCTCAAGGTTTGCTTCCTTTTTCAACATTTCAAGAAACTGAACCTTATTACCGGCATCGCGTGTTGCTGAGGTAGCTACAGCTATAACCTCTTCTGCCCTGTAAGCTCTGGCAAGTTCCATGAACTTTTTACAAACAATAACTGCACGCTCCATCGCTTTTGGCTGCAGAATCTTATCTATGAATTCTTTGTCGCCAAGCCGGACTGTTTCCTTCTGCTTGGTCAGAGGCTGGTAAGACCCGTTTGGATTAATCCTGACCAGAAGAAGCCTTACCGAGTTAGTCCCTATATCAATAAACGCAACAACCCTGCCTTCGGAAATTTTCTCGGGTTCCATTGACTACCACCTGAAAGCCCTGTCTTTCGTTTTCTTCGAAGGAGTCGAGAGCCTCAAAATCAGTTTTACAATACTATTCAGATTTTTATTCTATTTGATACTTATTTCCTGATTTTTATTCTTTGGGATTTATTTATTGGGATTCATTCTTCCGATTTTTTCCCGATATTACTCTGTATATGTAAAATTGTAAGTTCAAAAACCCTGCCCATGTAAAGTATTTAACAGGAGGACAAGAAAGGCTAAAAAGAAGAAAAGGGAAACTGAAGAAAATTTGCCACTTTAACTTTAAGAACTCAGATCCCAGCTACTCCTGTTTTCAAGCATCCATAATTGAGAATTCAGTTCTTCTTCTTCAGGCTGCGGGTAGATCCTTTCGGTCTTGCCGTTAGGAAGGACCAGACGAGCCTTCATATTATCCCTTAAGTGAGTACCAAGAATGATATCCCTCACAACAGGGACGTACGTATTAGATACCGGGAAGAGAATTTCTACTCTGTTGTCCAGGTTGCGTGGCATGAGATCCGGGCTGCCCATGAATACTTCTTCTTTCCCGCCATTTCTGAAATAGTACACTCTGGAATGTTCAAGAAAACGGCCAACTATCGAGATAACCTTTATGTTTTCACTGAGCCCGTAGATGCCTGGCCTGAGGCAACAAATGCCTCTGATAACAAGGTCTATTTTTACTCCAGCTCGAGAAGCTCTGTAGAGTTCTCTGATGCACTGGTAGTCCACAAGGGAATTCATCTTAAAGATCAGATGCCCATTTCCATGCTGCTCGTGAAGGTCGATTTCCCTTCTGATACGTTCCAGAATCTGGTGCCTGAGGTTCTGGGGAGCTACGAGAAGCTTGATATAATGATCCTTTCTCGAATAGCCTGTTAGAGCATTGAAAAGATCAGAGATATCCTTGCCTATGAATGGGTCACCTGTGAAATAACCGAAATCAGTATAGATTCTTCCTGTGACAGCATTATAGTTCCCGGTACCCATATGCACATAATACCTGATGCCTTCTTTTTCGGTCCTGACAATCAAGCACATTTTGGCATGGACTTTACGCCCTGCAAAACCGTAAGCCACATGAACCCCTTTACGTTCAAGCTCTTTTGCCCAGCCTATATTGTTCTCTTCGTCAAAGCGAGCTTTGAGCTCTACGAGAACGACCACCTGTTTATTCCGGTCAGCGGCTTTCATAAGAGCCTGAATAATCCTGGAATTATCATCCACTCTGTACAGAGTCATTTTAATTGCCAGAACATCCGGATCATCGGCAGCTTCTTCTACAAAGTCAATTACCGATTCAAAACTATCATAGGGAGTATAGAGAAGTACATCTCTTTTTTTAAGAACTGCAAAAATTTTATCTCTGTCAGCCAGCTGAGGGTGCCTTTTCTGTTCGAAAGATTCGTATTTGAGTTCAGGACGGTTTATCTGAGTGAGTTTCATCAAACTTGAAAGACCCAGAGGAGCTGTCGACCTGAACATAAGGGAATCTGTAAGCTCCAGATTTTTAAGAAGGATATCAGAAACTCTTGAAGGCATTGAATAATCAGTCTCAAGCCTAACAACTGCCCCAAAGTAGTTTCTTCCAACTCTCTGCTTTACAGCGGTTAGAAGGTCTTTGTCACCATCCTCATCAAATCCCAGGTCTGCGTCTCGTGTGATCCTGAAGGGATAAGCTCCGAGGATTCGCTGTCCAGGAAATAGGAGATCAAGGTTTGCAGCAATAAGCTGTTCAAGCCAGACAAAACGTCCCGTTTTCAACTCCTCGAAGCTGGAAATTATTTGTTCCTGATTACCTTCAGGAACTGCAATCAGTCTCGTGAAGATTGGAGGGATTTTGACCCTGGCAAAGCGTTCCCCGTAGTCCGGATCATCAATAAGTACCGCCAGATTAAGGCTCAGGTTCGAGATGTGAGGAAAAGGATGACCCGAATCGAATCCTAAAGGAGTAAGCAAAGGAAAAATATTTCTCTCGAAATAGTCTCTGAGCTTTTCTCTTTCCTCTCCAGAAAGTTCAAAGTAGTTTAGAACTTTAATCCCTTTTTCCCTGAGAGCAGGCTCAAGTATTTCATTCCAGCATTTATCATTTAGAGGGAGCTGCCTGAGAAGCTCTCCACGGATTATACGAAGTTGCTGTTGAGCCAGTTCATCTGTCCGGTCATCTTTAAACCCTTCAGTTATTCTTTTCTGGACTCCGGAAACTCTAACCATGAAAAACTCATCTAGATTGCTTCCAAAGATAGAAAGGAACTTGACTCTCTCCAGCAGAGGATTTCGCTCGTCATAAGCTTCTTCGAGCACCCTGTCATTGAACTGGAGCCAGCTGTATTCGCGATCCGTATACAGACAGGGATCGCTCAGGTCAGGTATTCCAGATACTTCGGCCAGAGTCCCTTTAACATTATCCATAAGTAACTTATCAAAATCTGCACACTGAATGGGGAAGTTCCGCTCCATTAATATCACACGTGGCCTGGGTTTTCTCATTCTTCAGATCCGTCTTCAAAACTGGTAGAAGATCTGAAGATAATATGCCTGCAAGCTTCATAATAAATTCATTACCAAATAGTCAGCCGGTTACCGGGTTGAAAAGAAGATAGCCCCCAATCTACTTAAACAACCAAAGATAGTATTTCTATGGAAGTTTTCCATGAATCACATATCAACCCTGTTAGCCGGTTAGAGTTTTCATTTCCTGCGTAAGGGAAGGCAAATTCTTCCTTGTTTTAGTGATCGGAGATGCATTGACACTAACCCATATATAGACTTTTGGATTGACAATGTTTTTAGGGCTCTCGGCGCACTCATTACTATTTATCAGTATATTGAATTAAAGAGTTATAACACTATCTTTTTGAAGACAATTAAAGGAAGTAATAAAATAAATGTGCATGGGGCCTGAAGAGGAGAAAATAGAATACAAAAGATAAGAAATTCAACAAAAAATTTGACAGATCTTAAAAGATCCTTTAAATTATATGAATTAGTTTTTAAACTTATTTTTTAGATGGGCGTAAAACTCCTGTTCTTTTCCAGTCGTCTTTCTGAGCAGCCTTTCCACGATTAACTCAGGAGTACTCCGGGCAATATGATTGTATACAGGATTCCGGTTCACAATTAGCTCCAGATTGGAATCCAGACCTTCAGCCTCAATTCCATCCACTCTTATCTCTGCCTCAGTATTTTCAAGGATTAATTCCGAAAGATGGGAAACGAAAATTCCAAGACTCTGGCTGTTTCCGGATAGATACTCAAGAATTCCTGCTATAATTCGGGCCGAGGCTCCAGGTTCGGTTATTGATTCAAGTTCATCTGCAAGCACCAGTTTTCCCGAGGCTTCAGAAAGTACGGAAAATTGTCTCAGAGTGGTTTCAAAAGCTCCCGCATCCAGAGTTCCTTTTGATTTCCCAAAGTAATAGAATTCTTCCACAGGCCCGAGTTCCAGTTCTTTTGCAGGAACCGGAAAACCCATGTACCCTAAAATCACGCATTGAGCAAGAAGCTCAAGCAGGGAAGTCTTGCCTCCGGAGTTTACTCCGCTTAAAAGCACAACCCGGCTTTCCAGACCTGATGGGGAATAACAGGTTTTTCCGATTGAATAACTTACAGGATCGATCTCTCCGTGTCGGGCTTTTAAAAAGAGATTTTCTCCGCTTTTAAAACCTATTCCGGTTTCAGTAATTATTTCCGGCAATTTCAGTTTAAACTTTGCAGAAAAACAGGCTATTGAAAAACCAAGATCAAAGTCCAGGACTTTCTTGACAAGCCTTTCTACAGGCTCTCTAAAGGCGGAGAGAGTTTTTGCAAGTTCTCTTTTCCGTACAAGCCTTGTTTTTTCAAGGGCCATACTCAGTTTTTGCCTGAGAACTTGCAGTTGAGACTGGTCTGCACTTAGAGGATAGGAAATCTCATCGGAAAAGAGAGAGTCAAGCAACAATTTTTCCTGTTTCTGGAGCCTGAGCTTTTCAGAGAGCTCTTCTTTTACGGCTTCAATTTCGCCCTTATAGATTCTGTTTAGCTCCTTTGAAAGCAGGTCTTTAATTTCAACTCCTCCGCTTACAAGCTTGATGAGTTCCTGCCCACTCAGGGTAAGCGAACTTGCCTCAAGAGTCCGGTTCATACGCTGGTTAGCTTCATTCAAAGCAGATGTAAGTACAGGATCAAGGTTTTGCAGGGCTTCTCCAAGCCTGTCAATTTCAGGATCAAAACCTTCAACAGGCTTTCCATCCTCTGCAATTTTTGAAAGAGTGGTCTCAAGTGCATCAAGTTTCTCTCCTGAAAACTCCTCAAATAAATAAAAATCTCTGGAATGAAGAGCAGACACTATACTCAGGCAGGCTCTGATGCAGTCAAGGTTCCGGGCAAAAAAAGCCAGTTCTATTTCAGGCAAGACCTGCCAGAACTCAGCTTTCGTAAGATCCTGAAAATACTCAGGCTCAAGCCCTTCCGGAAGGTCAAAACCAAGATAAGTATCATCAAAAACAATCACATTGGAATAGCCTCTGGCAAGATCCACAAATTCAGAGAGGCTCTCAACAGCCTGAGCAGACAAAAAGGTCTGGAATCTCTCTTTAACTGCTTCCAGGATCTTTCGGTCCCCACAGATAATGATTCTATCTCTGACCCTCAGGTTTCCAGGCACAGGTTTAAGTTTTCTAACTCTTGAAAGCAGGTGTAGAAATTCGGAGTTTTCAAAGAAGGCGTCTCCAAGTTCCAGATACTCGCCTATGAAAGTCTGCCTTTCCCGAACAAGGTCCATCCTCGAGGCAGGAAGCGGATAAAACAAATTTAACTTATCCCTGGCATGTGTTGTATGAGCAAAACTTTTTATCAGCTCGAGAAGGCGGGAATAAAGGTCAAGAGCTTCTTTTGTCTTGAGAAAATCGGAAATTGAGCACCCTTCTACTCTGGATCTGGCATCCCTGGCAAGGGTAAGGGCAAAATTGTGGCTGATCCCATTGATTTCAGAAAGCGAGGCTATATCTCCCTCGCAAATAGCCTGAAGAGCCGAGTCTTCACTTCCGAAGTACTCGACCAGCCTTTCAGCTACCTTTTCACCTATTCCATTAATTTCTCTGAGGCTTGAAAGCGGCTGAGGAGATGTCATGTTCAAAACACTTGTAAAGGAAAAAAAATTTACAAAATTATAAGCATTTTTGTTTTTACGAATTTATTCAGGAGCGAAAGCCTGCATCTTTAGTTAAGGAGAAGCGAGAGTTCTTTTTCAAGGTAAGGGCGCATGGAACCTGTATATCCGTGCGTTGGCTCAGTAACATTATACATGGCCTTTGGCTCTTTTGCAAGGGCAAAGGTCTTTAGTGCCGTATCATATGAGATTAAGGTATCGTTAAAAGAATGGATTTGCACGAATTTCGCAGGCGGAAGGGTAGAGAGATAGATATCAGGATCAATTGAACGATAGAAGCGGTAAGTCTCAAGATCAGCTACAGAGGCAGGATCAATTTCCTCAGTACCATACCCTGAAGTACTGATCCCAATAACACCTTTAAGGGTAGGCTCAAGGGAACAGGCAAGAATTGCAAATCTTCCGCCGTTGCTTTCCCCGATAATTGCAAGCTTTTTTGAATCGATCTCCGGCTGGGCCGCAAGCACATCTGTGGCTTTAAGAGCATCATAGACCATCAGGTATTCTACAGGCTCAAGACCAGCCCTGAAAAGTTCAAGATCTTTTTCTACATTTACGCCGCCGAGATTGCGCTGGTCAATAGTAAGGGTTGCATACCCCATTTTTGAAAGTTCCACAGCGAGTCCCTGTTCGGCTTCCTTGCTAATTGTTGCTCCCGGAAGCAGGACAATTCCAGGAGAAAACGAGGAAGTATTATTAGAGTTTGCAGGAATCCTCAGAAGAGCCTGGATTTTATCCTCTCCGCTTTCAAAAGACATCAGTTTCAAGGTATCTGGATTATCAGGAGAGTATGTATCTTCAATTTCCTGAGCTGTAAACACAGGCTCCTCCCTTTGAGGAAAAGAAAGAATTCCTGACTCCGAAACTTCCCAGGTAACCTTTTCTTGAGTTGAATTCGAAGGATTATAAAGAACCCCGAAGATACCTACAACTATAAGAAGAAAACCCAGAAGAAGAACCGTGGGTTTAGAAATTTTGGCTCCTGAAGAAGCTTTTTTTGTATTCTTTTTTTTCAGAGTCATGCCTGCTCAAAGGAACATGCCCTATTCAAAGGAATCTGCCCGAAAAAAGTGTAATCACGGCCAGAAGCCGTTTACAGCACTTAAAAATAATACTGCTATGCCCACAAGGGCACCAACAATCAGAACTGTTTTGGGCTGAACATGAACAGCATTTTTATCCGCTTCATAATAGCGCATGAGCCCTGCAGAGGACTGGAGTCCGGTACCTGATTTTTTAGCCATGAATTAACACCTGTAAGAATGCACTGTAAATTGGATGTAAATTTATTACCTGTATTTGTCTTCTTTCTTCCTAAT
Organism: uncultured Methanosarcinales archaeon; assembly: GCA_964498825.1. Taxonomy (GTDB): domain Archaea; phylum Halobacteriota; class Methanosarcinia; order Methanosarcinales; family Methanosarcinaceae; genus Methanosarcina. The sequence goes on along the minus strand of CAZCKG010000014.1, from coordinate 13,397 downwards.
AGATTAATAAGGTACATGTTAAAATATTTATCTATGAATTAAAATATCTAACATAACTGTTGAAGTTACTGTTAACATTGGTAATCATCAGATAATACATTTCTGATATATAAATCCAGCATAGTAATTTTTTAGTATCCGGCCTCTGGGAGGATTGATATGGAGTTAGGTATACTCCAAAAGAGAGAATAAATAGGGATATATTTCAGGATATTCAAAATATCCTCAAATTAGACTCAATTTATCTTCGAATTACTTTCAGACAAGGACCTCGTCCAGCAGGAAAGGCGGATAAAACACTCCCTTTTCCGTAATGATTGCAGTCACATTTTCCATGGGAGTTGCATCAAAAGCAGGATTGTAGACTTCCACTTCTTCCGGGGCAAGCTGTTCGGACCCAAAGAATCGAAGCTCATCAGCGCTTCGCATTTCGATTTTTACGCTACCTTCCCAGCCATTGAAATCGAAAGTAGAGATTGGAGCTGCCACGTAGAAAGGAATTTCATGTTCTTTTGCAAGAATGGAATGTGTATAAGTCCCTATCTTGTTAAAAACAACATCCTGGGTGATCCTGTCTGCTCCTACAAGTACACTGTCTACAAGGCCCTGGTGCATTGCCCATCCAGCCATTGAATCTGCAATCAGAGTTACCGGAATTTTGTCCTGCATCAATTCCCAGGTAGTTATCCTGCTTCCCTGATTCAGGGGTCTGGTCTCACAGGCGATAACTTTGATTTCCTTGCCTTCAGCGATAGCCGAACGCACAACTCCCAGAGCTGTACCCCAATCCACACAGGCGAGCCTGCCTGCATTACAATGAGTGAGTACAGTGTCCCCGTCTTTAAGGAACTTTGCCCCATGTTCGCCTATCAGCTTGTTAGTGGCCACATCCTCTTCCGCAATATCCCTGGCTTCCTGAAGAGCGATATCTCTGATTCCCTGAGCATCAAAGGCGTCTGAAACAGCTCTTAAGACTCTATCAACGCCCCATCCCAGGTTTACTGCAGTTGGGCGGGTTGATTTAAGAGCTTTCCCTGCAACCTCAAGGTCTTTCATCATTGTTTCAATGTTTTTGGCTCCACTCAGGGAGGCTGCAAGGGCAATTCCAAAACCTCCTGCAGCACCTAGAGCAGGTGCACCCCTTATCCTTAGAGATTTTATAGCCTCACAGAGAGAACTCAATGTTTTGCATTCTATAATCCTGTACTCCTTTGGGAGCAGGGTTTGATCTACCAGTATCACGGAATTAGACTCTTCTTTCCAGTCAATTGTCCTCATTAAATCACTTTCCGATATAAACGTCAGGTCCTGCCGGAAAAATCCACCGGCTCCCATTTCAAGCTCTCTATCTAATAAAAAACTATTCAACTCTATGCTCAGAAGAATTTATCAATTTATTTTCTCTAAACCGCGAAGTTGACAAAGTAGCTTAAAATGAAACTTCAGATAGGGTTCTTTAATCTTAATCTTAATCTTCAATATTGATCTTCAATCTTAAAAGAGAAAAACATCTGAAGAAAAGATAAAGATTGAAAAATCCCGCACCTGAATGCAAAAATAAGAATTTTATCTTGAAAGTGGATTTGAGTTTAGGGCATATATAAATAACATTTATAAATAATCTATATAAATAATATATAAAAACAAAATATATTCCGGAAAGGCAAACTTGATATAATAGATTTATAAAGTAACAGCACAAATAAGAGAAGATTTAAAATCCATAGCTGAGATACAGAAAGAGTCTTAATTTTAGGAATAGAAGTCATAAATTTCAAGACCTTGAATCCGTAAATCTTTGAGTCTGTAGATTTCAGAAATCACGAAAAATCTATCATTCCATGAATTCGATTTATGAGAATCAGGGTATTTATCGGAGAGTAAGCGTTTATGACAAAGATAAAAATAGCAATTGCAGGGATCGGGAACTGTGCAAGCTCTTTGATACAGGGCATTGAGTATTATAAAGCCGAAAACAAAGAACCTATAGGGCTGATGCACTGGGACCTTGGCGGATATAAACCCAAAGACATCGAAGTTGTTGCTGCTTTTGACATTGACGCCAGGAAAGTAGGAAAAGATGTGGCTGAGGCTATATTTGCCCCCCCGAACTGCACAGCGATCTTTTGTCCTGACATTCCGGCTACAGGCGTGAAGGTTAAAATGGGGAGGGTTCTTGACGGGGTTTCTGACCACATGAAGAACTATGAAGAAAAGTATACCTTTATTGTCGGTAAAGAGCCAGAAGCTACGAAAGCAGATATAGTAAACGAACTGAAGAGTTCAGGCGCAGAAATGCTTCTCAATTACCTGCCTGTAGGTTCTGAAGAGGCAGTACGTTTCTATGCCGAGTGTGCCCTTGAAGCTGGTGTGGCTTTAATCAATAATATGCCTGTTTTTATTGCAAGCAATCCTGAATGGGCAAAAAGGTTCGAAGAAAAGAATATTCCGATTATTGGCGATGATATTAAAGCCCAGCTTGGAGCTACTATTACCCACAGAATTCTTGCAGACCTTTTTGAAAAACGCGGTGTAAAACTTGACAGGACATATCAGCTGAACACTGGAGGAAATACTGATTTTCTCAACATGCTCAACAGGAGCAGACTTGCTTCCAAAAGAGAATCAAAAACAGAAGCTGTTCAGTCCGTGCTCTCTCAAAAGCTTGATGACGAAAATATCCACATCGGACCTAGCGATTACGTAGCCTGGCAAAAAGACAACAAAGTATGTTTCCTGAGGATGGAAGGCAGACTTTTTGGAGACGTACCAATGAACCTTGAACTAAGGCTTTCCGTAGAAGACTCCCCCAATTCCGCAGGTGTGGTAATTGATGCCATTCGATGCTGCAAACTAGCTCTTGATCGCGGAATAGGAGGAGTGCTGTATTCTCCGGCATCTTATTTTATGAAGCACCCGGCTATTCAGTACCCTGATGATGAAGCTTACAGAAGGACAGAGGAATTCATAGCTGGCACCAGAGAACGTTGAAGCCTCAAGTACAAGAAATTTTTATAAAAAACAGTCTTTCACTGTAAAATCCCGGATCTTCCCGGGAATTTTCGTTTTCTCCGTTTTTAAATACTTCCATGAAATTATCGTATAGAAATCTATCGATTTTACCAATTAACGAATTCCTTCAGCTGTAATTCTAAATTCAGCATTTGAGCCTTCCGGACGGGAGCGGTGTTTGTACAGAATAGCGCGTCTGGTTCCTTCACCTGTTTTTTCCAGCTGGATAATGGTTTTTGATATATGCTCAAGGGAAGTACCCCCCAGCGGTCGTACTCCTCCTGAGATAATATCAGAGTAGACCTGGTTGGTTATAACTGCAGCAAAGCCGTGTTTGCGAGCCAGGGCATGCAAGAACCCTATCTGACTTGCGAGCTCTCTGCGACTTTTTACACCAGTGTCTTCATCCTCAAGCTCGAACCTGTAATATGCAGTTGCAGAATCAAGGATTACAAGCCCGATATTTTCACCGGCTATTTTCTCTACTTCTCTTACAGCAGCATACTGTTCTTCAAAACTCAGGGGTTCATAAATAATGATACTCCTTGCTATCTCTTTTGCGTTCTCCCCTGCAATCTGTTTAAAACGAGAAGGAGAAAGGCCTTCAGTATCTATGAAAATAACCTTCTGCCCCTGCTTTACACATTCCACGGCAAGCTGGATGCAAATATTTGTTTTCCCGGTACCAGCGGCTCCAAAGATTTGAGTCACGATTCCCTTCTCGAAACCTCCTCCCAGAAGGTCGTCAAGGGGTTTGCAGCCCGTAGGCATTAATTTCTCTATGGAATGACACCTCTTTTTGCACTAGACAGAGGTATAACTGACCAATGATATAACGCTTTTTTGTAACTCCACTATTTTTAAAATGAAAACCTGTGAAAAAAATAACAGCAAGCTTTAAAAAAGAAAAATAAAAATTAATTCTAAATTTCTTATTTTTCGAAAATTTAGAGCAAATAAAAACAAAGTAGTAATTTGCTTTCGCTACATATAACAACATTTTTTTACTACAAGTCAATCTTTTTTGTTTTTAGCAGAGATATGTTGTATGAGGTCATTTTTGATTATTTCAGAGAGAATCTAAGGAATAAAGCCATATACATGGTCTCCATACCTATATCCTCTAAAATGGCTTCAATACTTGAGAATGTCTCCTGCGCTTGAAAATGTCCTCTAAAGTAAGGCAATTTTTCGGAAACAGAATTCTCCAGATTTGTTACCAGACCTGATAACAAATATAAAAATAACAGGATATCTTTGTATACAAAACAAAAGGGTTATTGTATCCAGAACTGAGTTGAAAAACCATTATTAACTGCAAGGACATTTAGAGTATTTACCTGGAAAAAGAGAATAATTCACTTAGGAAAGTGGAAAGACAATCAAAGGGGCACATTTTAAAGTAACCCATGTGGGGGTTTGTTTTCTTGCGATAATGCGCTTTGCGCTGCCGCGCTCACTCCTCCCACACTGGAAATAAAAGGAATAAGTAAGATTTGATTCAAAAGTAGTGAGAAATCAGAGGATCGTAAAGCATGGCAAAGATAATCGTATATACAACAGAAAGATGTCCCAAATGCAATAGATTAAAAAAGTTCCTTGAGGCAAATTCAGTACCCTATACAGTGGCAGATATGTCTACGCCTGAAGCCCTGACAGAGCTGCGATTTAATGGGGTTTTTACAGTGACAGCTCCTGTTTTACAGATCAATGACACTTTCCTGACCCATGAGGAAATCTTCAGTGGGGAAGAAGTAAACCCTGAAAAATTCAGGGGAATCTTGTGATACACCCTGAAGCTTCAAAACGATAAAATAACGTGCAGATTTCATTCTTAAAACAATTAATGAAGATGAGAAAATGACAGGCGAAATTCTCTCACCCGATGACAATCTATCTGATAACCAGCCGGTTAAAAAGACACTTAACGGGCTCTCCCTTCCTTCCCTTCCCAGAGATAATCATTTATCTGATAACCAGCCAGTACAAAAAACACTTGATGGGCTATCCGTCTCTCCTCTTCCCAAAGTAAGGACGACAGACGGGTTTATGGTCAACTGGGACAGGAATATTATTGTAAATCAGCTCCTGAAAGAAACAAAATTAAGCGAGATCTTCTACAACAAAGATGCAATTACAAAAGAAGAAGCAGTTGATATTGCAAAAGAAGCTGAAAAAATCATCAGAAAGATGAATATTAAATTCCTCTCAGGACCTCTTATCCGGGAAATAGTAAACAATATTCTGCTTGACAGAGGGCATGTGGAATGGAGAAACATAATGACAAGAGTCGGGGCGTCTGTCTACGATGCCTACGAAATCGACTCAGGATACGGCTTTGGGGCAAATGATAATGCAAATCAGCTGAACAATGCGGAAACCTCGCATAAAAGAAAAGCTGACAAAATGTCCAAAGAACAGAATCTCCTTCTGATGCCAAAAGAGCTTGCCGACCTGCACCTGAATGGAGATTTTCATATCCATGATCTCGAATACATGGGCACAAGACCTTTTTGTCAGGACTGGGACCTTCGCTACTTCTTTTATTACGGCCTTATGCCTGATGGAGTAGGGACTCAATCCAGCGTGGCAAAACCTGCAAAGAATGCAGAGGTAGCTTTCCTGCATGCTGTAAAGGCCATGGGTTCGGCTCAGACAAATTTTGCAGGTGGGCAGGGATTCTACAATTTCCTGACCTTTATGGCTCCCTATCTCGAAGGCAAATCAGAAACCGAGATCAGACAGCTTATGCAGATGTTCGTCTATGAAATGATGCAAATGATGTGTGCAAGAGGCGGACAAACTGTTTTTTCATCAGTGCAGCTTTCCCCAGGTGTTCCTACACTCTGGAAAAACATACCAGTTGTTGCAATGGGTAAGATCTGGAACGGGAAACAGGCTCCTCTCAGGACCTACGGAGAATTCGAAAAAGAAGTTCGCCTTGGATTCAAAGCCATGATGGATGTTATGCTTGAAGGAGATGCCTGGGGCAAGCCTTTCAGTTTCCCGAAACCTGAAATTTCTCTTGAACCTGATTTCATGAAAGAGGATGAGGAATTTAACAGAGCTCACCCTGAACTTCCGACGTATAAAGAACTGTACAGGATGACCTTTGAGCTGGCTGCTAAATTCGGAACTCCTTATTTTGATAACCAGCTTCCTGAATATAGAGGTGCAGGGGAAGGAATTTCATGCTACCAGTGTTGTGCTTACCAGTTCTCCGCAAATCCTACAGACGATAAAGAGTTTAATGACAAGCTTCATTTCAAGAATGGAAAACACTTTTCAATGGGCTCATGGATGGTGCTTTCTTTAAACTGCCCCAGGGCAGCATATAAGGCCGAATATGATGATGAAAAACTTTTCAGTGAGCTAAAAGCCCTGATGAATACGGGCATAGAAGTCTTCAAGATCAAGCGAAGCTGGATGAACAGTCTCATCAAGAAAAACAGAATTCCTTTTGCAGCACAGTGTCCCAAAGACCCGAACACAGGAGAGACAGGGGCAATGGCTGTGGACTTTGATAGTCTTGTGTATACTATTGGAGTAGTAGGAATTAATGAGATGGTGCAATACCATACAGGATATCAGATCCATGAGTCCCCTATTGCTTATAAACTTGCTATAAGGGCTATGTTCGAAATGAAAATGCATGCCCAGAAACTCTCAAAGGAAAACGGTATGGAAATTGCCCTTGCAAGAACGCCTGCTGAAACTACAGCCCAGCGCTTTGCAGTATCAGACCTCCTGCACAGAGAATATGCCAACAAAGCCGAACTTACAATTAAAGGGGATCTCAAAGCCGCAGGGAAAGAAATTAATGAGACACACGACCTGCCCATATACTATACCAATGGTACTCACATCCCGCCAGGAGCTGATGTCTCTCTGCCTGAGAGAATAAAGTATGAACACACTTTCTTCCCGATAGTCGACGGAGGAAACATTATGCATATCTGGCTTGGAGAAGGTAAGCCTGACCCTGATGGACTACAGGAACTTGCCATGCATATAGCAAAGAACACACAGACAGGTTACTTTGCCTTTACAAGGGACATGACAGTATGCATTGACGAGGGATACGTATCAGACGGTCTCCAGGACAGATGCCCGAAATGTAGATCTGAAAATGTTCAGCACCTCTCAAGAATTACAGGATACCTCCAGTCCGTAGAAGGCTGGAACAGGGGCAAGCGTCAGGAGCTTTACGATAGAAAAAGATATGGCACAAGGGAACTCAGGTAAGAGTTCCTACTCTTTTTTATTCTAAAGACTTGAGTAATGATCTTGAGAAACGGTAATTATTCATGAAAGTAAATTATGCAGACACGATTTCCCTCTCAACTCTGGACTGGAGAGGGAAAGCCGCAATAACCATCTTTTTTCGGGGATGTCCTCTTCGCTGCCTTTATTGCCAGAATCATCCTTATCTGGAAGAGCCAGACCTTGTAGAACTCGATTTTGTGAAGGAGCAGATAGAAAACTCCAGGCCTTTTGTGAGTGCAGTTGTATTTTCGGGGGGGGAGCCTTTAATGCAAAAGGCAATTGTGGCCATTGCAGAGTTCGCAAAAGAACTAGGGCTTCTCGTTGGAATTCACACTAACGGCTGCTTTCCTGAGATGGCAAGAGAACTGGTTAAACGAAAATTGGTGGATAAATTTTTTATCGACATAAAAGCTCCTCTGGATAATCCTGAACTTTACGGAAAAATTGCAGGCTGGCAAAAATACGAAGCCGTCAAAAAAACTCCTGAAGAGATTACTGCAAATGTCATTGAGACAATAGAAATTGCAGAGTCTTGCGATTTTAAGCCGGAACTGAGAACAACAGTCATCAGGGATTTGATCGGAACCAGGGAAGAAGTTGCCTGCATAGCTTTCTGGATTTCAGAACATGTAAGAAACAGGGAGATTATATATGTACTGCAGCAGGGAATTCCGGAATACAGCCTGCAGGAGAGCCTCAGAAAAAATCGAGTTTTAGAAAGAGAGGAATTATACGAACTAGGGATAGCAGCAAAAAAATTTCTGAAAAATGTAAGAATAAGGACAAAAGAAGCTGGAGAAGAGATACTTTGAGCTTATTTTTTAATATTACTTGCCTGTTTCCCTAAATTATCTCAATTTGGCTTCTTTAAACTTTTTTGGGCTTTTCAAGCTATTTCAGGCCTTCTAAAAAAAAATTCGGATTTTTCAGGAAGAATGGATTTAAGTTCAAATTAATTTGAAGTTTACAAAAGCCTTATACCTCCAAAAAGTAAAAGAAAGTGATTAAACTCAGAGATTGGAGTTTGTTTACTCAATACTCACAAATAAGTATAGTAATTTGGCTCTTCGCTGTTTTGTGTGGGTTGAAAATAATTGTTCAGTTAGAAAGTGGCTAGGTCAAAAAGAGAAACATCAAGCTTGAATGTGATTTCCAATCGTAAATGTTTCTAAATTTTAGGTATGCTACTTCGACATTTTGAGATGAATATAAGTTACCCACTCGAAATAGCGAAGAGCCAGTAATTTCCCATAATGTCCTCGCTAAATACTGTAAACTCCTCTATTACTATTACCTGACTATGTGTAACCTCTGGCGTTACGAAAATTAAATAAAGGGGAGAGACTCAGTGCATTTTGGCCCGGATAAGGGCAGTACCTTTAAGAAAGGAGATAAAAGTCATCGCTTCCAGAAAAAAGACCATGAAAGGAACAAAAGTATCTTCAGTCGGAGAGCGCGCTTTAATTTCCCGCTTATCTGAGATCTTCAAAGCCCCTGACAGTAAAGAAAGCGGACAGAAAGGAATCCTAATTGGTGCGGGTTCAGATGACTGTGCCGTTCTTGATCTGAAAGGCGAAGACTGTCTGGTTATTACAACAGATATGCTGCATAGAACCACAGATTTTCCGGCAGAAATGACACCCTGGCAGATGGGCTGGATGTCTGCAGCCGTAAACCTGAGTGATATTGCAGCCATGGGTGCAGAACCCGCAGGGCTTCTTATGGCAATAGGAATGCCAGCAGATACCGAAATTATTTTTTTTGAAGAACTTACAAAAGGTATACAGGCGTGTGCCGAATTCTGCGGAACTGCTGTTATCGGAGGTGACCTTGATACCCATACAGAACTGACAATTACAGGGACGGCTCTGGGCAGGGTAAAAAAAAGCCAGCTTCTCCTCAGGCGTGGAGCAAGACCGGGAGACCTTGTCTGTATTACAGGATACACTGGCTCTGCAGGCGCTGCTCTTGAGGCCCTTCAGTCTGGAAAAACAGTAAGTGAAACTGTTCTCAAAGCTCTTTTTGAACCTATCCCCCGCACGAAAGAAGCCAGAAAACTGGCTGAGTCAGGCGCGGTCACATCCATGATGGACACAAGTGACGGTCTCGCTATGTCCCTTTATGACCTTGCCAGAGAAAGCCATGTAGGTTTCAAAATCCGTGAAACCACTCTTCCAATCCTGAAAGAAGTTAGAGAATTTGTTTCAAGTCCCGAAGAAATGGCAGAGCTTTCCCTTTATACAGGTGGAGATTTCGAACTTCTTATGACAATTGACCCGCAAAAGCTGAAAAAAGTACAAAATATATGTAACTTAACCGTTATAGGAGAATGTACAAAGTATGAAGCTGGAATTACGCTCGAATCCCCCGAATACAAGTTAACAACAATAGAGCAGAGAGGATACCAGCAGCTAAAAGCCGAGATTATTGATAAATCGTGCTAATAAAAAATGATCGAGTTCGCCGATCCAAACTTAAAGATAGAATTTAGAGAGAGAAGTAGGATTTATTGATTAAAATTCACAGTGATCATAAAAACAAAACAGATTTGAAAATTTCTAAAATAAATGCTAACAAATATAATTTACGCACAAGGTTTAGAAGGACAAAACATGAATAAAGCTATTTTACAGATATTTACAGCAGTTCTGGTGTTCGGACTGTTTTGCGGAGCTGCGGGCGCAGTACCTGCAAATATTGTCGCCAACACAACATCAGGAGTGTTGCCCCTGAGTGTACAATTTACAGGCCAATACGAAAATGGAACTACATGGAACTGGAACTTTGGTGATGGATTTTCAAATTCAACCAGCCAGACTCCAGTAGTACATACTTATACCACCGCAGGAACGTACACAGTAACACTAACAGCAGAAAATGCAACTACTACATCTGATCCAGCAACTAAGGATATAACCGTATTAGCTTCAACTGCTGCTTTTGAGGCAAATGTTACAGAGGGGTCTATACCCTTAACTGTTCAGTTTACTGACAAAAGTACAGGTTCGCCTACAAAGTTTGACTGGAATTTTGGGGACGGAACTGCAAATAGCACAGAAAAGAATCCGATTCATACCTATACAAGCCAAAACAGCTACACAGTGACTTTAACTGCGACCTACAGTAATGGAAATCAGAGTACATCAACTAAAATTATTGAGGCAGGTTCTGCAAGTAGTTCAAGCGGCAACAGAATCTGGCAAGCTGGAATGCCCACTACTTACACATGGGATGCCCAGAGTTATTCAGGCTTCTACTATGACCTTGATACCGGAGTCTCCTCAGAAAAGATGACCATTACAGGTATAGACAGAAGCATAGACTCAGGAAATATCGAGTACAACACAACATCTACTAAAACTGATTTTGAATATGATAAATGGGGTTCGTATCAGATAATTGGGTTTATGGCAGAGAAATATTTCGCAGGTTATACTGATAATTCCACAGTTATAGATGAAGATATAAGCCTGATTTCCGATGGTATCCTTTCCAAGATCCTGATCGACAGCGATGATAAAAAATCAGCAAACTCAGGAGAAGCTCTTGCCCTTGAAGAAGGATATTCCCTGATTGTCAAGGAAGTTGATGTTAATGGGGAAAGTGTCTGGGTACAGCTTGAAAAAGACGGAGAGATGGTAGACGAAGGCCCCATCGCCTCAGATGGGGATTATATCTATGAAGCTGATCTTGGAGAAGCAGAAGACGTACCTATAATTATTATTCATTTTGGGACGGTTTTTGCAGGAACTGAAAGTTCTGCTGTCTTCATCAATGGCATCTTCCAGATTTCGGACGAGTATCAAGAACTCACCAACGGAGATACCTTCGGGGAAATGGAAATAACATCACTGAGTAGCAGTGAAATAAAAATGAAGAATGATGATAGTGTCGGACTCGATGAAGGAGAAACAGTAGATCTTATGGGTAAAATACAGATTCAGGTAGCTGATTCCAGCACACTGCGCTTTGCCCCGATCCTTGACACCTCCGAGTCCGGCACTTACGAGCTGCGCGGAACCGTTTATGAAGACGGCGATCCTCTTCCTATATGGTCACCTCTCAATTTCGAAGGTTTCTATTATAACATGGATGAAGGAATTGGAACCGAAAACCTTACAGTTGAAGAATTTGACGGCAAGGGCATACCTTCAGGAGAACTGGTCTATAATTCTACCCCTCAGAGCGTTGATTTTGAACATGGAGATTGGGATAACTTCACAGTCATCGGCTTTAAGGCAGAGAAGTATTTTGCAGGGTACACTGACGGCTCCGTCAATGGAGAAGTTGATGATGTGAGCCTTCTTTCAGACAATATTCTTTGTAAAGTACTTACAGACAGTGATGACAAAGAATCAATGAACTCAGGCTCTGCCCTAGCCCTTGGAGATGGCTACTCTTTAAACATCAAAGAAGTAGATGTTAATGGAGAAAGTGTCTGGGTACAGCTTGAAAAAGATGGAGAGATGGTAGACGAAGGCCCTGTTTCTTCGGATGATGACTATGTCTATAAAGCTGACCTTGGAGGGGCGGAAGATGTACCCCTGATAATAGTTCACTTTGGCACGGTTTTTGCAGGAAGTGAAAGTTCTGCTGTTTTCATACAGGGCATATTCCAGCTCTCAGACGAGTACACTGAAATCAATAATGGAGATACCATTGGTGAGATGGAAGTTACAAGTGTCTCTGAGAGCGGCATCATAATGAAGAACGACGGAGAAATCGGGCTTGGTCAGGATGAAACCGTTGAGATAATGGATAATATTGGTTTCAAGACCGCTGATTCCAGTACTCTCAGATTCTATCCCTTTGTGGAGGTTGAATCAGGCGGTGAAGGAAACAGCAGCACATCACTTAAAATAAGCGTACCTGACGAAATCTATGCAGGAGATAACTTTGATATTGAAATAACTGCAGGCGGGGAACCCGTAGAAGGGGCTGCTGTATCGGTTAATGAAACCAGCGCTGGAGAAACCAATGCTGATGGAATTGTTGAGTACACGGCTGAAGACGTAGGAACCCTGAAAATAACTGCAGAAAAAGAAGATTACACAAAAACAAGCAAAGAAATCAATGTCAATTCTCCGAAAGAGGGAATAAGCCTTAGCATTTCTCCTGAAACAGTCTATGTAGGCGATACAGCCACGATAGAAGTCTTGAAAAAGATTGGAGGAGATCCGATTGAGGGTGCAAATGTTTCAGTTGATGACAAAGTCATTGGAACAACCGGATCTGATGGAAAGATCACTTATACCTCGGAAAAAAGCGGTACTGTCAAGATCAGTGTTGCAAAAGATGGCTTTACTGAAGAAAGCACCAGCCTTAAAGTGAAGGATCTTGAAGCTATTTTTGAGGTATCCAACCTTGTAATCAACCCTATAGAGGTCAAAGCCGGAAAGAACACGACGATCACAGCTAAAGTCGAAAACGTAGGCAATGCTGCAGGAGAATATAATGCGGAATTGTCTGTAAACGGAAGTGTTGTTGATTCACAGAACGTCTCTCTAGGTGTTGGGAATAATACTACGGTAACATTTGAACACAGTGAAGAAAACCCAGGAACTTATAATGTAACAATAGGAGAACAGACCGGTTCCTATACGGTAAAAGAAAAGTCTTCTTTGTTACTTTATGTCCTTGGAGTCTTTGTCCTGTTAATTATAGGCGGAGCTGCTTATTTCTTTACCAAAGGCGGTGGAGATATGGCAATGCTGCAGCAGAAAGTACAGGAGCTTGTAGACTCAATAAAACCGAGAAAATAAAGACAGTAAAAAATAGAAAATACTGAAAAACAAGAGAAATTGAACTTAAATCCCCGCGTTGATCAAAATGCGGGGTTCTTTTAAGTTAAAAAAGATTAAATAAATTTAAATTTGTATTGAAAGCGTTTTTCAGACCCATTAGATATTTACAGGGTTTTAAAAAGCAGTTTTTTAATTTTCTGACTTTTAATTTTTATTCCTAGTGTCATGGCAAATTAATTATGGAACATATCCTTGATAGCTTCTCACCAGAGAAAATGTAATTAGAGCTTATAGTGATTCAAAACTAATTTGGCTTGACACTAGTTTTATTCCTGTTCCTGGTTACTCCATTTTTTTGAGCGCAAGTTCGATAGC
>CAZCKG010000013.1:7443-21798 GCA_964498825.1 uncultured Methanosarcinales archaeon | reverse complement strand
CGGTAGGGGATGCCCAGCAGCTTGTGCGGCTCGTAAATGTAGAATCACAGCTCTACAAGATGCGCAGGAACGAAACCATGACAATCAAAGGAATTGCAACCTTGATGTCAAATTTCTTAAATGCTAACCGTTACTACCCAATGATGGTCCAGCTCCTTATAGGAGGAGTTGACAAAAATGGACCTGCCATTTACTCACTCGACCCTCTTGGAGGAAGCATAGAAGAGACAAGGATCTCAGCTACAGGTTCCGGTTCTCCCATGGCTTATGGTGTACTTGAAGACCAATATAGAGAAAACATGACTGTAAAGGAAGGCCTTGATCTTACTATCCGAGCTATTCACAATGCAACTAAAAGGGATTCAGCATCTGGAGAAAATATCGATGTGGTGGTAATTACCAAGGAGGCATTCACTAGACTGGACCCTGAAGAAGTAAAATCCAGAAGGGCTTCATTAGCTAAATAACTTAAATTGTTGGTTTTTATTTTAACTTAAACTAACATCTTTTTCAATTTATTATTTTTTTTAATACTCACATACTTTTTCATTTTTTGATAAAAAGGAAGATTCTTAATGCCTATTGAAGACGTGCTATTAGACCTCAAACATAAAATTGAGAAAAATTTACCCTCAGGAGTTACAATTACCGATGTAGAATTCGAGGGCCCTCAACTTGTGTTATACACTGAAGAGCCCCGCAAATTCGCAGATGACGGGAACATCATTCGCAACCTGGCAAAAGAGCTCAGGACAAGGATAGCTATGCGCCCGGATCCAAGAGTACTTGCAACTCCCGAGGACTCTATTTCTATAATCGAAGAAGTTGTTCCAAAAGAGTCAGTAATCTCAAGCTACTATTTTGACCCCGATTCCGGAGAAGTGATTATTGAAGCCGAAAAACCGGGCCTTGTGATAGGAAAGCACGGAGCGACCCTTAGAGAGATTACAAAACAAATCGGCTGGATTCCAAAAGTTGTCAGGACTCCTCCGATTAAATCCCGTACAGTAAAAAATATCCGGGAATTCATGAAGAACAACCTCAGAGAAAGAAAAGAAATCCTTAAGTCCGTGGGGAGGAAAATTCATAGAGAGTGTACTTCTAAAGATCAGTGGGTAAGAGTTACATCTCTTGGGGGATGCAAAGAAGTTGGAAGGAGCTGTTTCCTGCTTTCAACTCCAGAGTCCAGAATCCTGATTGACTGCGGAGTCAATGTAGGCTCGGACGAAAACATGACTCCTTATCTTTATGTTCCTGAAGTTTTTCCGTTAAACCAGATAGATGCCGTGATAGTTACTCATGCACACATGGATCATCAGGGACTTGTCCCTCTTCTTTTTAAATATGGATATGAAGGCCCTGTATATTGCACACCTCCCACAAGGGACCTGATGGTCTTGCTCCAGCTAGACTATATCGACGTGGCAGCAAAAGAAGGGAAGAAGATTCCCTACGAATCAGGAATGATAACAAAAACTCTCAAGCACACAATTCCTCTGGATTATGAAGAAGTAACGGATATTTCGCCTGATATCAAACTGACTTTCCACAACGCAGGTCATATCCTTGGCTCGGCAATTTCCCACTTCCATATCGGAGACGGGCTTCATAACGTGGTCTTTACGGGAGACTACAAATATGAGAAAACCAGGCTTTTCGATCCTGCTGTAAATAAATTCCCGAGAGTTGAAACTGTGGTCAGCGAGGCCACCTATGGAAACGCCAATGCTTTCCAGCCTGCACTTAAAGATGCTGAAAGACATCTGCAAATGGTGGTCAAGAACACAGTAGAACGTGGAGGAATTGCCCTAATCCCTGCTTTTGCTGTAGGTAGAAGCCAGGAAGTAATGATAGTGCTCGAAGAGTCTATAAGGAAAGGTTTGATTCCTGAGGTTCCGGTCTACCTGGATGGGATGATCATGGAAGCAACTGCAATCCATGCGACACACCCTGAGTACCTGAACAATGACCTGAGGAAGTTGATCTTCCAGAAAGGCCAGAATCCCTTCCTTTCCGAATGCTTCAAACCTGTCGACTCTCACGAAGCTCGCCAGAAGATAATTCAGAATCCTCACGCCTGTGTAATTCTCTCTACTTCAGGCATGATGAACGGAGGACCGGTAATGGATTACTTCAAAGCCTTTGCCGAAGATCCCCGAAATACCCTTGTATTTGTAGGATACCAGGCAGATGGGACTGTAGGACGCAGAATCCAGAAAGGATGGAAGGAAATTCCCATGCCAGGAAAAGGCGGGAGCACAGAGATACTTAAAATGAATATGGAAGTTCAGGTAGTAGATGGCTTCTCAGGACATTCGGACAGGAGGCAGCTTATGGAGTACATAAAGAAAATGCAGCCCCGCCCGGAAAGAGTGTTCACGGAACACGGGGATGAAAAAGCCTGTGTCGACCTGGCAAGTTCTGTATACAAGAAACTCAAGATTGAGACCAGAGCTCTTACAAATCTGGAAACTGTTAGATTACTGTGACCCTCCAAAGGGCCACACTTTTTTGAAATTTTTATATATCCTGAAGCTGAGTGTTTTATATCCTGAAGTTGAGTGAAGACTCAAGGCTGAGAAGATGTTCCATTAGTTTTTTGTGATCGTCCAGTACAAGGTCTGCTCTGTCAAGCTGTGAAGGTTCCAGATAAGTGGGAACTCCTATGCAATAAATTTCAGCCCTTTTTGCAGCTTCCACGCCCAGAATGGCGTTTTCAATGATGATACATTCTTCTTTTTGGATTTTTAGGAGTTTTACTGCTTTTAGAAAAGGATCAGGAGCAGGTTTTGAGTTTTTAATGTCGTCTCCTGTGACCACAACATCGAAAATGCCAGGGAAAAGCTGATCAACAATACTATGAACTATCAAATGGTCCGAACCTGAGACTACAGAAAGCAGAAAACGAGTTTTAAGCAATTCAAGACATTCTTTCATTCCCTCGAAACTTTTAAGTTCAAAGATCCTTCCAAACTCCTGCCTGTAGATTGAAGTGATCTTCTCAAAATCATATACTTCAGGTTCTTTTCTGGCTTTTCGGATAAGCAGGGGAAGCCCATTTCGAGGATTTGAACCTTCAATTTCATAGATATCCTCATCTTTAATTTCCATACCCATATCGAGAAAAGCCTTTTTCCAGGCTGCTGCATGGAAGGGCATAGAGTCTACGAGAACGCCATCCATATCGAAAATTAATGCCTTCAACACGTTTCTAACTCCAGTATTAAAAGAATTAAAAGGTTTTAAACCAGAATGTTAAGAATCAAGTTAAAAACGGTTTACAGCTTTAAAGGTTTCCCGGTACTCTAAAACATAATAAAATATTCAAATGGTTACTTATTATATTTTTTCGAAAAATGGAATAATATTTTTATGCGTATATCTATACGAATTAATTTAGAACTTCTGATTAAAGAAATACATAAAAGAGAAGAAATTGGTAATAAAAGATTGTAAATATATAAACATTTAGATATATCTACAGTCAGACTGCACAAAAAATTAATCAAGAGCCTCGAAATCTTTGAATGATACCGAAAAAGTTTTTAAGAGGAGAATTCAACTTAAAAGTAATAATATAAACAGTCTCATTAAATTGTAAAGAGTAATAAATGAAAGTCTCAAGAAAAACGAATAGCTGAAGTCAGATGGTAAGTACTTCTAGCCCGGTGCGGTATCAAAAAAAATCTACAAAATAAGAAAGAAATGCTGCCCTGACTTGCAGAATCAGGAGAAACTTTCTGAGAAAACTGAACTTTCAAGAAAATAGGCGATTACTGTATATAAATATTATTGCAGTATTGAACCTTTCCTTATTGAGAATTTAAAGATAAGGACAGAAAAGAGTGCATATATGAGATTTATGGGTGACCTATTTAAACTTAATAAATAATCCCATTATGTTGTTTAAATATGTCCGAAACGTTTAAGTTCACTAGAGTGACAACTTATTATAGATAACGGATAAAAAACTTTTACCTAGTTTTTAAAGTTATCAAGTAACTCCACTCAAAAGTAGTGACAGATATGTGACCCCCGATAAACGGGTGGGGAGTCAAACAAACTATTAGACACAAATCCAGTCGAGGGGATAAATTGCAATCTATAGTACAGGAAGCAATGAAATTCAGTGAAAAAGAGAAGGAATATAGAAAAAATGCCTCCTCTGATGACGAATTTGAAGAATTCGGGCAACCGAGAATTATGATTGTCGGGTGCGGGGGTGCCGGGAACAATACTGTAAACCGGCTCTACAACATAGGAATCGAAGGTGCGGAAACCGTTTGTATCAACACAGATAAGCAGCACCTTGATAACGTCAGGGCTGACAAGAAGATCCTGGTAGGAAAAACTCTCACCAGAGGATTGGGAGCAGGCGGTTATCCTGAGATGGGAAAGAAAGCTGCGGAACTTGCAAGAGGCACTCTTGAAGAAGTATTAAAGGATGCAGACCTTGTATTTATCACCGCAGGTCTGGGAGGAGGTACCGGGACAGGTGTTGCTCCAGTGGTTGCTGAAGTAGCAAAAGAACAGGGAGCAATTGTCGTAGGAATGGTCTCCAGCCCCTTCAGAGTAGAAAGGGCCCGCATCTTCAAGGCCGAAGAAGGGCTTGAAGACCTGCGAAGGGCAGCAGATACCGTTATTGTTCTGGACAATAACAGACTGCTGAATTACGTGCCAAATCTTCCTATTGATCAGGCATTCTCAGTGATGGACCAGTTGATTGCCGAAACCGTAAAAGGGATCACAGAAACAATCACGGTACCTTCTCTGATAAACCTTGACTACGCCGATATCAGGACAATTATGAGCTGCGGAGGAGTTGCAGTCATGCTTGTAGGGGAGTCAAAGAGTCAGGACAAGAGTAATGAAGTTGTGCGAACTGCCCTGAACCATCCCTTACTTGATGTCGACTACAAGGGTGCAACCGGAAGTCTTGTTCACGTAACCGGCGGGCCTGATCTGAGCCTGAAGGAAGCCGAAGAAATCGCCTCCATGCTCACATATGAGCTTTCCTCAAGCGCCAATGTTATCTGGGGCGCACGGATTAGAGACGATTATGAAGGAAAGGTCAGAGTAATGGCGATTATGACAGGGGTTCAGTCTGCCCAGATTCTGGGCCCTCAGGCAGGATCCGGAATCCTGGAATCAAGAATGGATGAAAGGGTTCAGGAAAGTAGAGTCGGAAAAATGACATCTGCCGGCAGAATGAGAGACACTGCAGGCCCCCTTAGGAAGAGACATGACGAGTCAATCATTGACTTCATAAATTAAACCAGTCAGGCAAAAGCTCGATACTCAAAGCTTAACGCTTCGAGCTTTTCTCTCCTGACACTTTTTTATCCGACACTCTTTCAAATAGATATGCTTTTTTATTAGAGATTCTATTTAAAAAACATGAATATTTTGATAGCAACGGGACGGCTTGCGGAAAATACAGTCAGAAAAGCAGCTGGAGAAAAAGCCGATATCTTAGTTGTAGATATTGATATTGCCGCCTTTATCACCCCAAATAAGCTTATCAGAGCATTTCAAGAAGCAAATCTTCCAAAAAATTACGATCTTATTCTTCTTCCAGGACTTGTGCCAGGAGATTTTTCAAAAGTTTCTGAGGAACTGGCTTGTAAAATCCGGCTTGGTCCAAAGCATGCTTATGACCTTGGTTTTGTATTACCTTTTGCTGAAAAAACAGAGTTCTCCAAAAAAGTTCCGGCATGTGAACTTCTTGCTGACGTAAGAAAAGAAATGGCCATAGAGCTAATAAAAAAAAAGGAGGAAGAAGCTTCTTCATTCCTCACATTGCGAGAAGTAAAGCTTGGAGGAAATGCATGCATGAAAGTCATGGGAGAGATTGTAGGAGCCATGGAAATGGATGCTTCCATGCTTCAGGAAAAAATAGAAGCATTTATCGCCAGGGGAGCAGATATTATCGATCTAGGGGCTACACTCAATACTCTTCCCAAACAGGTCAGAAGAACCTTATCCCTTGCAAAAACCCTCACATTGGTTCCAATAAGTATTGACACCCTGGACCCTGAACTGATAAAAGAAGGAGTAGAAGCAGGAGCAGATCTCGTACTGAGCCTGAACAGCACTAATATGGAAGCTGCAGGCCCTATTGTTGCCAGGGCAGGAATTGCAGCTGTTATCATTCCTGATGAAGGGAATAGTCTGGAAAGCCTCATCAGAAACATTGAAACTGCCCGCAGCCTTGGAATTGAGAAAATCATAGCTGATCCCGTCCTTGACCCTATAGGCCATAATATAACCGAGTCCATTGTACGCTATCATGAATTCCACAGGATTTACCCTCAGATTCCCGTATTTTTCGGCGTTGGCAATGTTACGGAACTTATAGATGTAGATACCATAGGAGTTAATGCTACGCTTTGTGGGATAGGAGTAGAAGTTGGAGCAAGTATCCTTTTCACCCCTGAGTTCAGCGACAAGGCACAGGGCTCCATACGGGAGCTTAAGAAGGCTTCCTGGATGATGCAGCTTTCTCGAATAAGGGAAAGTTCTCCAAAGGATCTGGGACTTGATCTGCTCTGCATTAAAGAAAAACGCAGGAGACCCGACTATCCCCTGCCGGAAAAAACAATCCGAGCCAAATCTTCAAAGAACTGGCGTGTAGATCCTGAAGGTCCTATCCGTATCCGAATTGTACCGGACAGTATAAACGGAAATAGCGGATTAATTGTAGCTGAACATGAAAAAGCTTCAATCGTAGGGAAAAGTGCCAGGGAAGTCATGGATACACTACTTGAATTAAAACTGGTTTCCCGCCTGGACCATGCCGCATACCTGGGAAGGGAACTGGAAAAAGCCGAACTTGCCCTGCGCTTTAACAGAAGTTATGCCCAGGATGATGCATTCTAAGCGAATAGAAATACAGATTAAATAAGAGATGTGAGAGAATGAGACTCGAAAATGAAGATAAGCAGGCAATTTTTGAGATAGTGGCTGCCCGCTATTTCACTACACAAAACTGGAAATGGGTAAACCTGAAGAAAGACATAAATAAAATTATCAAAGCCTTTGATGAACTGAACGAACAGTATGCTTCTTACTCTTATGTGAGCAAGGACTGGTATGTCGAGAACATGGGATCCAGAAACATCCATATGTGCAATACCTGGGATGAACTTAAGAACCTGGTTGCATTCCTGAATACACACGGAAGTGTATTTAATTTCCTTGTTAACACAGGAAACAGAAAATCCTTTTGTATCGTAAGCGACTCAAGGGATTTGAACGAAAGCCAGGCAAGTGCGATAAAAGAAGTTCAAAAACTCGGGTACAATTCATTTGTATTCCTTGCCACAGTTCCGGACGAAATAGAGTTCCAGTTACTGCAGGTAAAGGGAGTTAATTAATCTCTCCCAGACCTGTTTCAACTTTAACTTTTCTGTTACCTTCTTTAGGAAATTTGCTGAACTGTAGAGCTCGTCGATTTTTTATAGTTACAATATTTATACTACAGTATGCCATTAGATTTGAATTCAACCTCTATATTAAATAATTCAACCGATGTGTTAAATTCAAGCTCAACTACTTTATTGAATTCCAGTTCAGTCGCGAGTACAGGTTCAGTCTCGAATTCTGGTTTTAACTCGACCTTTGAAGTGGTTTTAATAATCTTCTTATTACCAATATTGGCTGTCTTAATTAACTTCATATACGAATATTACAAACTTTATAAAAAAGAGCAGAAAAAATGATGCGTTTATACAACATATAAGATTACCTCTTTTTCAATGATTTTATATGATTCAGTGATTACCATTCATCAAGAACTTCTCATAAAAATTCGACGAATTTTAGCGAGCAAATTTTGAAATATGTTCCGGAAAAGTAGCCGAATTTTCACAGCTAATTCTAAGATGAGCTAACAGCCACTGACTTCACATAACCAAAAAACGAAAGCTTTTTAGTCTATTACTATCAAATAGGAAAGTGTATTCCTTTTTGGAATGCAAAATAAAACTCGTAGTGTGTGAATAGTTATACGAATAACTAATTGTGTGTAATGAGGAGGCTTACTTAAAGGATAGAACGGAGCGATTGTTAACAGCTATTGCCATACATTTTTGTTCTTAATATTTGTCCGTGTATTCATAGTAGCTTGAGCTGTAGAAAAGCAACCGGTTATTGCATTTTCGGATTATGCTTTTATGAGCTCTGCTATAGAACCAGGAGAAATAAAGTTGAACAAATAATGACCAAAACTTTTCTGGATTTAGTCCAGCTGTTTGAGAGGTTAGTCCCAATAGCCGAAAAATTTTTGAGGACTACAGGAAAAAGGATACAGTGCCTGCTGTACGATGATAAAAATTAAGAAAAGATCAGAAAACAGGGCACAATTTTGAAAAAAAATAGAAAGCAAGAACGGAAGAGAAAAAACCGGACCACAAACAGAGTGCAAAAACAACTCCACAATGCTTAAGAATTATGTGAGACCTGACTGCCGGCCTGAACTTTTAAGTATCCAGCTCTTTGTATCAGAATTTCTGGTCTCAGTAAATATCTTCATTTCCCCGGACACTCCTGCATCCGACATTGCCGATCATGAAACTGAAGCCTCAGACCCTGCAGGAATGTTTCATGGGAAAAGTAAGATATGAATAGGAGCAGGTGCAGCATCTGCAGTCACCCAAACTATCATCTCTTCAGCATAGTATGTTGCACTTGCACTCTATTTCCGCAGCCAAGATCTTGTCTTTTAATTAGTATTTTATCTCTTACACTGCCTCGTCACTTCAAACAAGCTCGAGTGCCTATTTCCGACACGGCCAAAAGAGCATAGTAAGAAGAGAGATAAAAGAACTTCACCGACAATAAACCGTACGCGTCGCACATCAAAATCGATATAATCAAAGCTGCTGCAATGCTACATAGAAAAAAGCGCAAATCAAGTCGAGCTAAGGAAACAAAACATGTTGTAAGATCCTTCCTACCTTAAAAATATCTGCAGCATCAAGTTTGTGTGTTCTGGAAAAACTCTTTCTTCTGGCTGAAAATTTTAGACATCGTTTGAATTATCAGAAAATAGATCAATGCCCCAGTATTAGTACTTAGAATCAATGCATCTAATAAAAAACAACAGGACCATAATTCTATGGCTTTAGACATAACTGAAAGATGTTATATAAGTAAAGCTAAAGCCAATTAAGATTTACAATACTGATAATCAACGGTAGTGAAAAGGGTTAGAGAGCTGGGGCTGTCAATTTTTGAGAGACAGATGATAATTCTAGCTGAGGCTATAGAATACAATTATGCAGAGTAATAAGTTAACTTTTTTAGAATATTCCTTGCCGAGCTTCTTTCACAACTGACCAAAACTTTCAATTTCTCACAATAATGTCGTAAAATCTTTTTAAATTCAGCCTCTTCTTTTTTATACTATTAAAAATTATTTCCTGCTGATTATTTCAGTATATATTATTTAGAATTCTTCAGAAAGAGACATATAATATTAGTAAGAAGAAGGGATTCATATACAAAATCACTGGAGAAAACATCGACCAGACTAAACGAGTAAAAAAGTTTATATAAAAAACAACTGATTACGCTTTCGTCGGAAATGAGGCTTTACTAATTCAAATTTCAATTTATTTTTTAAAATATTTAGAGAGAAGTGATCGGCTAAATGGAAATCATAAACAAAAATAGAATGGGCAAGGCAATGGTTGAAGGCCTATTCAGCTTAGCCATGCTGTCGCTAACACCGGCAATAGCAGCTGCCAGTGAGGCGAATCTTAAGATTCCTAATTTGAGCCCGGAGCAAAATAATTTGTTGCTCTATGGGATTCTGGTCTGTGTATTAGGCATGATATTCGGTTTTTACCAGTTCGTAAAGGTAAAAAGAATGAGGGCCCACCAGTCAATGCTGAATGTGGCTGCCATAATTTATGAGACCTGCAAAACCTATCTTATCCAGCAGGGTAAACTACTGTGCATATTATTTGCTTTTATCGGCATTTGTATAGCCTTTTATTATGGTTTCCTGCAGAAAACACCTCTTAGTGGAGTGTTGCTTATTCTGGCCTGGGCCATAATAGGTATACTGGGTTCCTATACTGTCGCATGGTACGGCATTCGCATGAATACCCTGGCTAACAGCAGGACAGCATTTGTTTCCCTAGAAAAAAAACCTCTGAAACTGTTAAATATTGCTCTTGATGCAGGCATGAGCATAGGAGTGCTTCTGGTCTGCGTTGAACTCATAATGATGTTAGTGATATTGCTGTTTGTTCCACGGGACTTAGCCGGGGCAAGCTTTGTAGGTTTTGCAGTAGGAGAATCCTTGGGAGCCAGCGCCTTACGTATTGCCGGCGGGATATTCACCAAGATTGCAGATATCGGCTCCGACCTGATGAAAATAGTCTTTGGAATAAAAGAAGACGACCCACGTAATCCAGGAGTTATTGCAGACTGCACGGGAGATAACGCAGGTGACAGCGTAGGACCAACTGCAGACGGATTCGAAACCTATGGTGTAACCGGGGTGGCCCTGGTATCCTTTATCGTTCTGGCTGTACAGCCTGAGCTGACAGGTATCCTGCTGACCTGGATCTTTGTCATGCGTGTACTTATGATAATTACCTCAGTAGTATCTTTCTACATCAACAGAACATTAAGCCAGGTAAGATTTGGCAACAAAGATGATTTCGATTTTGAGCAGCCCCTGACCAGCCTGGTATGGATTACCTCCATTCTTTCTATCGTAGTAACCTTTGGAGTAAGCTATTTACTTTTAGGCCCTGGTTCTGGAGTCCCTCCCCAATTGGAGAAACTCTGGCTTGTACTCTCAGTAATTATAAGCTGCGGAACCCTTGGAGCGGCTGTAATTCCCGAATTTACCAAAATATTTACCAGCCCTAACTCACTGCATGTAGCCGAAGTCGTTAAAGCTTCCCGTGAAGGCGGTCCTTCCCTGAACATCCTTTCCGGATTAGTTGCAGGTAACTTCAGCGCATTCTGGATCGGCATGGTGTTCTTGGCACTGATGTTTGTTGCTTATTACGCCAGTGGATTCGGCCTGAGCGAGATAATGATCTATCCCTCCATATTTGCATTCGGCCTGGTAGCTTTTGGAATGCTTGGAATGGGCCCTGTTACAATAGCTGTTGACAGTTATGGACCTGTAACAGATAACGCTCAGTCTATCTACGAACTTTCACTGATAGAATCAATTCCTAATGTATCCCAGCAGATCCAGAAGGAGTTTGGCTTCAAACCGGATTTCGATAAAGCCAAACATTATCTGGAAGCAAACGATGGAGCAGGAAATACGTTTAAAGCTACAGCCAAGCCAGTCTTAATAGGTACAGCCGTTGTCGGCGCTACAACCATGATCTTCTCCCTGATTCTGGTTATTAAGGACGTTCTTGGAGTAGCACCAGAACAAATTTTGACCTTGCTCAATCCCTATACCATCTTCGGATTTTTAGCCGGCGGTGCTGTGATCTACTGGTTTACCGGAGCATCAACCCAGGCTGTAACTACCGGAGCATACCGTGCGGTTGAATATATCAAGATGAATATCCAGCTGGACGAAAATGCCAGCCAGACGGCATCTACGGAAAAATCAAAAGAAGTGGTAAAGATCTGTACCCAGTATGCACAGCAGGGTATGTTCAACATATTTATCGCCATCTTCTCATTTACCCTGGCATTCTCTTGCCTTTCAGCCCCCGTAAAAAGTAATGACTCCGTATCTTTGTTCGTGTCTTACCTGATTTCCATCGCAGTGTTTGGGTTATTCCAGGCCGTGTTCATGGCCAATGCCGGCGGATGTTGGGATAATGCAAAAAAAGTGGTGGAAGTGGACCTGCAGGAAAAAGGTACACCTTTACATGAAGCAACAGTCGTAGGAGATACGGTAGGTGATCCATTTAAAGACACTTCATCCGTTGCCCTGAACCCGATAATTAAATTCACCACCCTGTTTGGTTTACTGGCAATGGAAATCGCCATATCCGAATCATTCAGAAACATAGCTCCTTATGTAGGAGGTCTATTCCTTCTGATTGCTTTATTCTTTGTATGGCGTTCATTCTACGGAATGAGAATCCCAGCAAAATAATGCAGTGCAAGAATAGTAAAAAATATGAGATCACGCCTTACAACAGCAAATATTGTAAGGCTTTTTCTCTAGAGAGTCTTACGACAACGATCTGAGACTCTCAAATCATATTTTGATTCAATAATCTATCTTTTTTGTAATATTTTTCCTTCTGTTTTTCAAGTGAAAACTTATGGAATAGTATAATCATCAGTTGAATGATACTGTTGTAGAGAAAGCCTTTGCAGGACTCCGAATAGAACTTGTTGGGGTATGTTCTATGATACTTGTTGGGGTATTTTTTATGATTGTCCTCCTGATGGACAACGATGAAGGAGCCTGGGATAATGCAAAAAAACTAATCGAACAAAGAGAGTATGAGGGATTGGAAGATTCAGAATTAACTTATAATAATAAGAATCTGAAGCATCTCAGAAAAATCCGACCTGAAAATAGGAAACTTATATTATTATTAGAGTAGGTAAAGAAGATAACAGAATATAAGAATGTAAAGACGACATGATAGAAAGAAGAAAAGAAACAAAAAATTGGTATGCTTAAAACTAAAAAAGACTTCAAGATTATGAGTAGAAGTAGTGCGAGCGGGTTGGGGAGTGGGGGGTCATATGGGGAGTGGGGGGTATGGTATGTGAAAAAAGATTTCCCGCTCACATTACTTACATTACCCCTATTCAAACTAATTATATAAATAGCTATCCATTCTCTTCGACGAATTTATAATAACAAAACGATATAACAGAGTCGATGCTTATTTAATTTTTTAAGTATGTATTATAAGACAACTGTACAATGAACCAAAATATTGCAAAGAGTTAAAAATCCTTAAGAATTTGCATTAAGAAGCCGAATACTTTAAAAATAAATTTTGTAATATCTTTTGACAAGAAATTATTTACCGGATCAAGATTTCTTAGTGCTATGAACCCTGACAGATTTTTAATTTATGGAACCGGTTTTGCAATTATGGGGCTTTCCAGTGCTGTCATTCCTATCCTGCCAGAGCTCGCAGACCTGGACAGCAGCTCCTCCAGAGGACTGGCTTCAAGTCTACTCTTTTCCGCCTATTTCCTCGGGGCTCTGGCCACAATGCTTCCTTTTGGAGTTCTGGCGGATCGGTTCGGAAATCTGAGGTTCATAGGGTTTGGTATTGTTCTGACAGCAATTTCAGGCCTGACCATTCTTCTCTCAAAAGAGCTCTGGATTCTTTTGATTTCAAGATTTATAGAAGGAGCTGCTTGCGGGGCCTTTTTTCCGGCTGCATTTGCCACGCTTTCAAAATACAGGGATCCGGGATACTATATAGGAGAATTTAATTTTCTAATAAACGCCGGTCTGGCAGCAGGCGCTCTTTTCTCAGGCCTCATGGCAGATACCTACCTCAAAGGAGCAATTCTCATATTTACATTTATGGCTTTTATTTTTACTATACCTTTAATTCCCAGGCACAGAGAGCTGATTCATTTTCAAGGGGAAGATAGAATAGACAAATTGCCCGAATCTCCCCGAAATCTCTTTCGAAAATCCTACCGAGAGATTGCAAAACTTCTCTACTGCAACGATTCAGGAGTCTGGATCAGTTCCTTCCTCCTCAATGGAACTATAGGAGTTCTTATAGCCTATTATCCGGATTACAGCCTGAGCACCCTTACAAAAACCCAGCTCGGAGGTTCTATCGCAAGCCTTTACGTCTGTGCCATGATCACATCTCTCCTCATAGGCCGCTTCAGAGTCAGGGAAAAAACAGTGATTCAAATAGGAATAGTATTCTCAGCCCTTGGAGCCCTTTTTGCCATAAAATACCCATTTCTTGGGTTTTCATGCCTTGGAGGAGGTTCCGGTATTGCAGCTGTAGGATTTGCTCTGGCTGCTGCCAGAATGAATGCAGATAGGGGACTTGTGATGGGCCTTTTCAATACAACAACCTATGCAGGAATTTCTCTTGCCCCAATTATTGCAGGATTTTTTACAGGCATTCTAAGTTTCGAAAAATTATTCATAGTAAATGGCTGTATTCTTGCAGGAGTTCTTATACTAAAAGAGTAAACCGGTTTTAGAAGAGTAAAAACAACACTAAAAGAGCAAAAATGGCTTTCAGAAAAACAATAAGTGAAAATGGGAAAACGAAAAAGTAAAGAGAAATAGTAAGAGGAAAACGAAAAAGTAGAGAGAAATAGTAAGAGGAAAATAAGAAGTAATATTGATAAAAAGTATAGTGATAAGAGAAGAGAAAGACCCTGAAAACCACTGAGATAAAGGATTGATTG
>CAZCKG010000013.1:0-7343 GCA_964498825.1 uncultured Methanosarcinales archaeon | reverse complement strand
ATAGTGATAAGAGAAGAGAAAGACCCTGAAAACCACTGAGATAAAGGATTGATTGCGAAAAATCAGTATAGACTGAAAAATGTAAGAATCTGAAAGCCCATGAACTTCAAAAAACTCATATTATATTCTTCAGTTTTTGCTATCCAGGGCCTCTCCAATGCGGTAATCCCCATCCTTCCGGAGCTTGCAGGGGCAAATAGCGGCGATTCCGTAGCCTCAAATCTTCTATATTCAGGATATTTTGTGGGAGCGCTTCTAGCCCTTCTGCCTTTTGGAATCCTGGCAGACAGGATCGGAAACCTGAAAGTGATAGGATTTGGCGTGTTTATAACTCTGCTTTCGGGAATGGTTATTTCCTTTTCTGGCAACCTGTGGGTCCTTGGAATTGCCAGGTTTATGGAAGGTATTGGATGTGGGGCTTTTTTTCCTGCTGCTTTTTCCATGCTTGCTGAATGGAAGGATAGTCAGCGAAGCCTTGGAGAATTTAATTTCCTGTTGAATGCCGGACTGGCTTCAGGAGTTTTCCTCTCTGGAATACTTGCAGAGATAAAGATTAAAACCGCAATAAACCTTTTTACACTTTTAACAGGAATTTCTTTTATATTTCTCCTGTCAGAAACAGGAGAAATGCTGTCTTCGAACAGAAAAAAGAAAATATTCACTTCTCGAACCAGTAATTATCCTGAAGGAAATCGGAAAAATTTCTCTTTGCTTTTCGAACTTGAAAGTCACCTGAGAAAAGCCCGGGAAACCATATTAAAAAGCAGTTTCGGAAAGATCTGGGGAATTTCAGTCCTCCTCTATGGAACCACAGGCCTGGTGACTGCAAACTATGCAGATTACAGTGCTGGCTTCCTGACAAAACCGGAGCTTGGACTGGCAATCTCGGCTTCGTACCTGACTGCAATGCTGAGTTCTCTGATCGCAGGCAGGATGAACATGGATTATAAAATCGTAGTTAAGGCCGGGATAATTCTTGCGGGCACAGGTATTCTGCTTTCAGTGAAAATGCCTATAATAGCTTTCTCTCTTATCGGAGCAGGCGGAGGAATTGCAGTCATAGGGTTGATCACAGCTACGGCAAAAATTAGTTCCAGTGGATTTGCAATGGGACTATTCAATACCGCAATTTATGCGGGTCTCGGGTTAGGTCCGGTTTTAGGAAGCTTATTTCTGGAACCCTTCGGCTATGAGACCGTATTTTTAGGAAGTGCCTTTGTGCTCCTAACAATGTTCTTTGTAAAACTTGAGTAAAAAAGACACAGAAAACCATATTTAGGAAATAGTTAAAGTACCACATAAGCTTTAAAAGGCACAAAAACCCTATGCTACAGTAATACTCAATATGCCGAAACCAGGTGGTTAATTGAAAGTAAAGTCAAGAGTTCAGCTGAGGAAAAATGCGAAGAATAAAATGTTAAAAGACCTTGTTTCCACTTTCGGAGAAGCAATGGCAGAGCTGGAAAATAAGGTCATGGAAAAAGTTACCCTTGATGAGTACTCTCTTATCCTTGTAGATGGCAAACCTCTACTTTTCGAAATAGAAGGACATCTTTTTCCTACAGTCCGCGGAGCTCTTGATATGGAACTTCAAAAGCGCCTTGTAACTGTAGATAAAGGAGCTATTCGTTTCGTTTCAAATGGGGCGGATATCATGGCCCCTGGAGTTGTGGGGGCTGACCCTGAAATACAAGAGGGAGACCTCGTAATTATTGTAGAAGAGACCCATAAAAAACCTCTTGCAATCGGAAGAGCCCTTATGGAGGGGCCACAGATGGTTGAAGCCGACTCTGGGAAAGCCGTAAAGTCGATAACATATGTAGGAGATAAGCTCTGGAATATGGAGCTCTGAAAGTGTCTTAAAATACAGAGAATTGAAAACGAAACCTGCTGATTGGGAACAAAATTCTTTGAAAATCAGAAGGAAAATCAAGATCAGCTTTATAATAGCAAAATTAATTAATATAGATTTCAATATAGCACAGTACTATCCAAATTTAAAAAAATAGAAAAGGCGTGCATAGATGGCAAAACTCATTGACAAAATCCTTGGCGGCAATGTGAAAAGTACAACCAGTGCCGACGACTACACTGAAATTGACCTCAGTAAATATGAAGAGGTTCTCGAGGACGAGCCTGCAGAAACCTACTTTAAGATCGCAGAAGTCTCAAGTATCAACCAGGTATCCCAGCTGAAGCAGGAAATCTACAACGGAAATATCTTGATGATAGATATCTCAAACATCAGGAGCGACGACCTGCTGAGGGATAGGGTTTTAAAAGAGCTGAAAGACGTTGTTATTGATGTCCATGGAGATATCGCAGGTGTTAAAGGAAATACCGTGATTGTAACTCCCACAGGTATAAAAATTGATAGATCCAAAATCTTTGGTGGAAAATATTGAATCATAAATATTTTAAACAGGAAAGTTTTGAGACAAGGGTCTCCTGTCCGCTATGTCACAATGATCTGGTGATGAACTGGCAAAGGGATGATATCCCCTATTTCGGGGAAGTTATGTACATCAGTGCAAAGTGCCAGTGCAGTTTCCGTTTTGCAGACACTATGATCCTCGCCAGTAAGGAACCTATGCGTTATGAAATGTCAGTTGAGACCCCGGAAGACCTGGACGCAAGGGTCATCCGCTCAACCTCAGGAACAATTCGCATCCCTGAAATGGGAATTGTTATCGAACCTGGCACGGTATCGGAATCTTATATCACGAACATCGAAGGCATACTTCAGCGGGTGCAGAGTGTACTTATGACCGCAAGCAGGTGGGTACAGGAAGATGAGGAGAAATTCTCCCGAAGCCAGGAACTCCTGCGTATGCTCGAAGAGGTTATCGCAGGTAAGGAAAAAATTACGGTCATCATCGAGGATCCTCTGGGAAACAGTGCAATCATTTCGAAGAAAGCCATTGTTACCAAACTCTCAAAAGAAGAGGCTGAAAAGCTGAATACCGGTATGATCGTTTTCGATATTGATAAATCTGAACTTGCACACGACGTTTCAGACAATGTTCAGCCCCTTGGAGGAGATTAATTCTTTTTCCCTATTTTTCAAAAATATAAGTGAAGTTTTGGGAATGTAGCTCCCATATGGTTATTAACTTCTATTCCAATAAAGGCAAATATTAGCCCTTAAACCAATCTAAAAGAATTTTTAATTTTTCAAAAACATCAAGACTGATACTAAGGCGTGATGCTGGAATTCACGCTAACCCCGTAGAATTTGACCGAATTAAACATAATTCAGATTGCGATAATAAGGTGACGGTATGGCAGAAAGCGAAAAGGAAGCAGCACTTCCTCCAAAAGATGAATTCAGCGAATGGTATAATAATCTCCTGTGGATGGCCGATATAATGGATGTCCGCTATCCTGTAAAAGGACTTTATGTCTGGTACCCCTTCGGCTTTGCAATCCGGAGAAATACCTATAATATCATAAGGGAAATCCTTGATAACAGCGGACATCAGGAAACTCTCTTCCCTCTGCTTATTCCTGAAAACGAATTCATGAAAGAAGCCGAGCATATTAAGGGCTTTGAGAATGAGGTTTACTGGGTAACTCACGGAGGAAAAGACCCTCTTGACATCCCTCTTGCCCTCCGCCCTACCAGTGAGACTGCCATTTACCCCATGTACAAAATATGGGTAAGATCCCATGCAGACTTCCCTCTCAAACTCTATCAGGTAGTGAATACCTTCCGCTACGAAACAAAACACACCCGCCCTCTGATAAGACTCAGGGAGATTACCTCCTTTAAGGAAGCCCATACAGTACACGCTACATGGGAAGATGCAGAAGCCCAGGTTAAAGAAGCTATTAAGTTATATACCGAAATCTACCGCAGACTGGGAGTGCCTGTACTTCGCTCAAGAAGACCTGACTGGGACAAATTCCCGGGTGCAGACTATACAGATGCACTTGATGCTGTTATGCCCGACGGAAAGACTCTTCAGATAGGCACTGTCCATCACCTGGGGGACAATTTTGCAAAGACTTTTGATATTAAGTACGAAGCCCCTGACGGAGAACAGCGCTATGCACACCAGACATGTTATGGAATATCAGAAAGATCTATTGCAGCTACAATATCTATCCACGGAGACGACAAAGGGCTGGTTTTGCCTCCTGAGATTGCTCCTGTGCAGGTTGTAATTATCCCGATAATATTCAAAAAAGGAGCCGAAGAGGTGCTTTCAGCCTGTAGAGATGCCCAGAAACGTCTGAGGAAAGCCGGTATGAGAGTTGAAATCGATGCAAGTGATCTTCGCCCAGGAGCCAAGTACTATAAATGGGAAATGAAAGGCGTACCTCTAAGGCTTGAAATAGGTCCAAGGGATCTGGAAAATAAAGTTGCCGTGGCTGTTAGGCGAGACACAGGAGAAAAAGAGCAGATTCCACTTTCTGATATCGATATCCGCGTAAGTTCAAAGTTTGAGGAAATTCACGAAAGCCTTTACGAAAAGGCAAAGGCAGAAGTTGAAAATCGTATCTTTGATTGCATGGAGCTTGAAGAAGTAAAGGAAAAAATCCAGAAGGGTGTTGCAACAATTCCATGGTGTGGCAAGAAAGAATGCGGACTTGCCATGGAAGACGTAATAGGTGCAGGAATCCTTGGTATACCTTTAGAGCAGAGAACGGATCAGAAAGAAAAATGCCCTGTCTGCGGGGGAGAAACCCAAACCCGTGTGTATGTGGCAAGAACATATTAAGTGTGAAAAAAGAGCGATAAAAGCTTTTTTTAATTTGCAGGCAGGAAAGTCCAAATTAAGATCTATCCCGAATTGTGACTTATCCTGGCTCTGCATAATAAGTTAAAAATTCATAACATGAAGAGCGTAGAAATTGAGAATCTGACGGCAAAGGACTCAATTTCACGCGATTCTCTTTAATTCTATTTTTTCTGCAAGTATAACTTCGAAGTCTGATTACCTCGTACCTGGCAGCTATGAGAATCAAAATTTATCAGAATATAAATTGCGACTGCAGAGTGAATCAATTGATCTTTATCAAAAGTTAGGCACAAGATAAGCACCTGCATCCGAAACTTAGATGAAATAAAGAAAACTTAAGTTGGAGAAAAGTAAAATATATTTGAATATGGATAAATGTTAAATAGTAAGTTGAAGAATTCTCATTGGATTTCGGGAAAGTTACATTTATAATTTCACTACGAACAGCTGTAACAGATTCGATTGCCCATAAAAAAATCCCGAAACAAGTATTCTTGGAATTAACCTTTACTTAATGCTCACTTCAATATTTGCTTTAATGTTTGTCAAAGTATTTGTTTTAATCTTCATCTTATTCCGTAGAGGAGATATGATATGGCCTGGATCGAACCGAAAGTAACCAGAAAACCTGAAAAACCAATGTTTCTATGCGTACTTTCCAATACTAAAACTGCACATATTCCGAAGCTTTCAGCTGCAGGGAAAACAGCTGAACTTACGGATTATACACCTGCAGGGGATGCGGAGCTTATGGACACAGGAGGAATTATCAGTGTACCAGTGCTTCCCATGACTCCTCCTTATGACACTCCGACTCCTGCAATCATGACCCGTTCAGCCTTGAAGCTTACGGATGTCCCATACCATTTCATAAACTCCGGTCTTATTGTAACTCCAGAAGTTCCCTGTATTGACATAAAAGCAAAGCCGGGAGAAGATATAAGGGAGCCTGTTGCAGTGCAGGACGTACAGGGCATTTATGAGAGAGCAAAGCTCCTGGCAAAAAGGCTCAGAAACCAGGCAGACCATATAGTTATCGGAGAAAGCATCCCCGGAGGTACAACAACGGCAATGGGGGTTTTAATGGCATTGGGATACAATGGTAATGTCAGCAGTAGCGCGGATGAAAATCCTCTTGAGCTTAAGAAAAAGGTTGTTGAAGAAGGCATGAAAGCTTCAGGCCTGACCTTTGGATGTCTGAAAGACGACCCCATGAAAGCTATTGCCTGCATGGGGGACCCCATGATGCCTGCTGTTGTAGGTCTTGTTGCAGGTTTTCAGGATACGGAGACAAGCATTGTGCTTGCAGGCGGGACTCAAATGGCGGCAGTCTATGCCGTGATCAAACATATGGGATTCAATACAGAAAAGCTTGCAATCGCAACTACCCGTTATGTGGTGGAGGATAAATCTGCAAACTTCATCGAACTTACCAGAACCTTGGAAATTCCAGTGGTCTACGTTGCTGACCCTGGATTTGGAAAATCAGCTCTCAAAGGACTACACAGATATGAGACAGGGACGATTAAGGAAGGTGCAGGTGCAGGAGGTGCCATGTATCTTGCAGGCCTTTATGGAGTTACTCAGGAAGAGTTCAGGACAGAAGTAGAAAATGTCTGTAAATTGCTCAAAGCCGGAAATTGAAGAAAGAGTTTCAATAACAGGACAAAAAATAGAAATGAATCTGTGAGACTTAAAATTAAAAGAGAAAACAAGAGTCCTTTGTGACTCTTTTAAAAAAGCTTATTTTTTCTGAGTTAATACTAAACATATTTTTACCACATCAGCTATCTGTCATAGAATAGCATCTTCAGCAAGCATAATTTCAGAAGCAGAAGATACTTAATTGGCAGAAGCTGATTCCTGGATATCGAATGTGTTTACCTCTTTTGCCAGATATGCTTCCGAACTTACGCATCCACAGTTTCGGCAATAGTAGAAGACATTAGAGCCCAGAACCTGGCGTTTCAAGATGGTTTGACATACAGTGCAAAGCATATAAAAACTGTCACTCTCCACTCAAGATCCTTATTCATAAATCATAATTGAATCAAGCCTTGCTGTACCTACTTTTGTCCAGTACCTGCAAACGTTACAGATCTCTCTATTTCCGTCTGAACTCAGTATCATTTTTGCGTGACATTTTGGGCATATTTTTAGTAGCTTCGTGAATAATCCCCCTTGACTTCCATTTTTAAAACTGCAAGGTTTATTAGGTCAAATTCCAATAGAACCGCAAATTTCTCGGAGAACTACAAAGAATCTAAGATATTTCCAGTTAGATGAAGTAACCGACCTTAACCCTTGAAGTTTAGTTTAAAGGCGTTTTTGACCTTCTTCGAACTTCGATTAGAATAAATTTCCCCGGACAGTGCCTCAGTAGAAGCATTTATATCCAAACTGGAAACTTACTGCTTAAAAATCAGATCTGTCCGACTTTGTTGTAAAATACTACAACAGATAAATAAATATATTATTCCTGAAGGCATATAAGGTTTTTTGGTTCAAATAGTCAAATTTATATCACTTAAGAGGAAAAAGGATGCCTCTGATAGGGAATGATACAAAAAGAAAGCTGGAGCAGATAAAATAAGATTG
>CAZCKG010000012.1:0-21931 GCA_964498825.1 uncultured Methanosarcinales archaeon | reverse complement strand
AATCCTTTGAAAAAGTTATTTAGATGGCTTCTTCGTCGTCGTCTTCATCAAATTCCTTATAACTGTCGCTTCCTACCATCGCAGCCGAGATAGAATCAATCCCATCAAGCCATTCAGCAACAATACCATAGGGAAGTTCTGCCATAAGCTCTTCAGGCAGGCTTTTTCCTTTAAGTATGTGTGCACCGCACTGTGCAGTAAAATCAAGAGCAAGCTCAAGGTCTTCTGAAGCTTCAGCCTCAACAGCTGCTTTTATAAGGTCCTCAATATCTACTCCTTCATCATAGTCACCCATAACATAGCATTCAAAGGCGACAAAAGCACCCATAAGAGAGGTCTGGATCGAATTTATCATCAGATCCACGTCTTCGGAAATTGGTTCAATTTCGGAAAGTACAATATCCCGGATCTCTGCAAGAATTTCTAGGGACTTTTCTTTGGAGAGCATACCCTTTTCAAAGCGTGCAACCACTTTCAGACAGGCAAGGATAACATCGTCAACCATATTGACAAATATGGCACTTTCCTTCCCTGCTTCTTCTTCCGTTTCCTTTATATGGAAACCGCTCTCTTTTGCCCGTCCGAGCCAGTTTTCCCAGCGCTTTTGGGTGTAAAACTCATAGGGGACCTGGTTCATTCCATGTTCAGGCACTTATAACACCGCTTTTAACCTTTTTTATTTATTAATAATCAATCTTACTATTATATGTTCGCTTACTTTACCTGGCCAGTTTCACCTTTTTCAAGGAATAGCCGGCCTCGCACTTGGAGTCAAGGCTTTCAAGTACCTCTACAATTTTACATTTATCTCCTCTTGAAAGCCCCTCTGGGTGGCAGATCTCATACACCTTGCAATCTTTTTTGCCGCATTTGGGAGGCTCATACATAATTTTTGCCCCATCAACTGCTTTTCTTGATTCCATTGTGGTGAGAATTGGAGCTCTGCTCACGTCCACGGCAAGTACACCGCTGTCGTGCAGGAAACATTCATGAATATCATTGCTCCTGATTCTTTCGACTCTGTACCTGCGTCCTGGTTCAAGGTTAAGGCAGGTGTTTTTTAGCCTGCATTTTTTACATTCAGGCATCTCACCTTTGAATATGAATTCCAGCCCTTCTCTTGCAAGCCGTGAACCGATAAGTGTTATTTTAGTATCGCTCTCTGTCATAATAGCTCTTCCATTTAATTGTTTTCGGGTATATATCCAGTTCATAAAGGATGCCTGGAGCTTATCCCGAATAATTCGTTTATTAGAGTTAATTGGAATGATATTTTAATTGGGAATTGAATCAATTGGATCTTTGTGAGGATCTGAGTCATGAAGTTCTCAAATAAATTTTGAAGTTTCTGTCTTCTATATATTAAATAAAGACTGATTTTCTGCTTCAGTCTGAATAAGAACAACTTTTCAACTTATGACCTTTGTGATTCGTGCAACTTTCTCAGCTGCAGAAGGAGTAAGCCCGTTCCCGAGAATTGTATAACGTTCAGGACGAATGCTGTGTGCGTGTAACAGGGCTTCAATTATATATTTATCTTCTATCCCCAATTCTTCTGCATTTGTGGGGGCCCCTATCTTTTTTAAAGCTTCCCCTATCTCCTGCCAATTTCCTCCGTGAAGATACATCATCATAATTGTGCCGACCCCGCACTGCTCGCCGTGCAGCGCAGGTTTTGGAGCTATCCTGTCCAGGGCGTGGCTGAACATATGTTCAGATCCTGAAGCAGGTCTCGAAGAGCCTGCAATACTCATGGCAACTCCATTTGAAACAAGAGCCTTTACCACAAGCCTTGTAGATGTTTCATGCTCTGGCTTTATAGAGTCTGCATTCTCTATAATTACCCTGGCAGCCATGCGGGAGAGGGCTGCAGCATATTCTCCAAAATACTCGTTTCTGAGCCTGCTTGCAAGTTCCCAGTCCAGGACTGCCGTGTAATTGGAAATTATGTCCCCACACCCAGCTGCAAGGAACCGGAAAGGAGCTGCAGAAATAATCTTTGTGTCTGCAATGACTGCAATTGGAGCCTGTGCCTTCACTGAAGTATTTTTCCCATTATCCAGAATTGAAGCATGGGAAGATGCAATGCCGTCATGAGAAGCCGCAGTTGGCACACTAATAAAGGGGAGTTCAAGTCGCGTTGATGCAAGTTTTGCAAGGTCGATAGACCTTCCGCTTCCAACACCCAGGAGAAAATTCGCTTCGGTTTCAAGAGCCTTTTCCATGACCTTTTCGACTTCATCCATACTAGCTCTGCACGTCAAAACTGTCTCCATTTGGCTCCCAGTATCTTCGAGGAGCTTGCTTATCCTCTTGCCCGCAACGTCCTGAGTGGTGCTGCCGGTCACGATCAGCGCATTTCCTTTTAACTTCAGATCCCTGCAAACATCTCCAACTTCCTCAAGCACACCGTGCCCGACAAGTACATCCCTGGGAAGTTGCATCCATTTTGCGCTGTTTTTATTGATGATCAATTTCATACCCGCATCAGTGTTCGATCATGATAATAACAAACTGCTTCTCATAAACCCGAATGAATGAAAAGCCAATTATAATCCAGCTGTCGATTCGGCTGCTAAAGTTTATTTAGTTTTTAAGATTATTTATTAGATACTTTAATATGTTAATTTAATTCATTAACTTAATTCTTGACTAACCAGATCTGGCAGATATCTCATATAATTCTAAAAATCATCCCTAACTTTTTGTCAGAAGATTATCCGGTTTTGATTTTCATTCTTATTTTATTATTTTCTTGCTTACTTTATTAATTCAATTCCTAACTTCATTACATTGTACCTGTAAAACATATTATTATAAAAACTATAGTAATATAATATCTTTGACCTTTCCTTAAGGTGAAACCTGCCGGAAAGAAATATCTGTTATAAGGGCGAACATCCGCGTTAAAGATTAAATATTACTTCCTTGATTCAATAAATTAGTTCACACTATGCACATTAAGTATTAATCTTATTAGGATATTGCCATTTTTAATGAGTGATAAGATGAGTTTTTTAATAGATAAGATCTCACAGTTTATCAATACCTATTATCTCGAGCCCATAAAAGGTGATGAAGGGTATAACATTATAAACACCTTCACATGGGCGGTAGTACTGGGTATCTGTATTTTCGGGGTTTTTAAACTTCTCGAGAAACTGGAAGTAAAAATTACACCCCGCTTTATCGCTTCTGTTGTTCCTTTCGTACTCGCAGGCTCTTCACTACGTGTATTTGAAGATTCCCCTGCTGATATAGTTCATCCCCCATTTTCCTATTTGCTCATAACCCCTAACATTTACTTCCTGGTCTTTGCGGTAACCATAGTTTGCCTCTGGCTTTCTATCAGGTTACAGAAAGCAGGATTGGCGAAAAACTATCATCCTATTTTTGCAAGTTTCGGGCTTGTATGGTTTTTTGCGAATCTCATTATCCTGCTGCATTTTGAGCACGTGGTAAACGCTTATATTCCCTTCTTCGTAATCGGAGCCGGAACTGGATTAACTCTTGCATTTTACCTTGTTGCTCGCCAGTTTAAATCCTCGATATTCACGGATCCCATTAATCTCTCCATCCTGCTGGTTCATCTGATGGATGCTTCTTCAACATATATAGGAGTGGATAAACTCGGGTATTACGAAAAACACGTACTGCCTTCCTACCTGATCGAGCTTACGGGTACCGCACTGGTTATGTATCCATTGAAACTTATTATTTTTATAGGGGTCCTTTACTTGCTTGATACTCAGTTTGAAGATGATAAGCAGTCTTTGAACATGAAAATGCTAATCAAACTGGTAATTCTGGTTCTTGGACTTTCTCCTGCCATCAGAAATACAATCCGAATGACGCTAGGTATCTGAATCATTCGGATTAATAGAAAACGAGGTTTTAATTAAATTAATTTATATTATTATATACGGGGATAAGTATGGGAAGAGAAGGAGATTATAATTTACAGCACTCAAAAAAAGTCGGGTTTACCGGATACTTGCGCTTTATCTGGCCTTATGTCTTTATTATAACCTTTATATTTATCGGGTCTTTCCTTGCGGGTTATATCTCTGTGGAAAGCTTCCCCGATCTCGCGAATAATCTTATGAAGAGTTTCAGTTCCCGCTTCGGGCCACTACTTGAAAAAGGGCCGCTTGAAATAATGCTTACAATCTTTCTTAATAACGCTTTTGTATGCCTGATTTCTCTTGTACTCGGGCTGTTTCTGGGAGTTATTCCATTGATACTTATTGCTTTCAACGGATATCTTGTAGGAGTGGTCTCAAATATTGTAGAGCAGCAAAAAGGCCTGCTCTATATTTTCCTTGCCCTTCTCCCTCATGGAATTGTGGAGTTGCCTATGGTTTTTCTATCTGCAGGCATAGGACTTCGACTCGGGCATCAGGTTTTTTCCTCCTTTTTTGGCATGCCGACCGAGATTAGAAGAGAGTTTAAAGAAGGGCTCATTTTTTATTTCCGCTGGATTGTGCCTCTTCTCTTCTT
Organism: uncultured Methanosarcinales archaeon; assembly: GCA_964498825.1. GTDB lineage: Archaea > Halobacteriota > Methanosarcinia > Methanosarcinales > Methanosarcinaceae > Methanosarcina. Next base: position 17,431 of record CAZCKG010000012.1, on the reverse strand, counting down.
CGCAGCAGTAATTGAAACCTTTATTACTCCTCTTATACTCAGCCTTATCCCCGGAACTTGAAATGCCTGGAGAGTTCAGGAAGAGTAGAACAGTCCTTCTCTACCTATCCCTCCATTATATAAATGATTATTTCTATTAGAAAGGGTTTTAATAGGTAAAGCTGTGTATGTGAAAAAATCCTACCATAGCTTTCATTTCATAAAACCTGCACTGGTTTTCAGGTTTGTATTTTGAAGCATTCCCGCTTGAATTTCAGATTGACAAAACTCATAATTATCACCACTCATGAAAGGAAATTTTTCTAAATTCGAGGATATCATATATGATTGACAGGACAAAAATTAAGGAAATAATTGAAGATTACTATACAGACGCTGATAAGATAAAAGTAGGGACTATAGCCTCTCATTCAGGGCTTGACATCTGTGATGGAGCAGTTGAAGAGGAGTTCAGGACGCTTGCAGTCTGTCAGGTTGGCAGGGAAAAGACTTACAGCGAATATTTCAGGGCTCAAAGAGACCCTTATGGGAGAATAAAACGGGGGATTGTTGACGAGACAGTTGTTTTTAAGAAATATAACGAAATCCTCCTGCCTCAGAACCAGAAAAAACTGGTTGATGAAAATGTGCTCTTTATTCCTAACCGCTCTTTTACCTCCTACTGCAGCATAGATGAGATCGAGGAAAACTTCAGGGTACCTCTTGTAGGCAGTAGAAACCTTCTCAGAAGTGAGGAAAGAAGCGAACAGCAGAGTTATTATTGGATTCTGGAAAAAGCAGGACTTCCTTTCCCGGAAAAAATAGAATCTCCGAAGGATATCAATGAACTGGTAATGGTCAAACTCCCGCATGCAGTAAAGAAGCTGGAAAGAGGATTCTTCACCGCTTCAAGCTATAGAGAATACCAGGAGAAATCTGAAGCGCTCATAAAACAGGGAGTTATTACGCGAGAAGCCCTTGAAAATGCCAGGATAGAACGTTATATCATAGGTCCTGTGTTTAACCTTGACATGTTCTATTCCCCAATCGAACCGAAAATGAGCAAACTGGAACTTCTTGGTGTGGACTGGCGCTTTGAGACCAGTCTTGATGGGCATGTAAGGCTTCCTGCTCCCCAGCAGATGGCCCTGGCAGAGCATCAGTTAACTCCTGAATACACGGTCTGCGGGCATAACTCTGCAACACTCCGTGAATCTCTTCTCGAGAAGGTCTTTGAGATGGGAGAAAAGTATGTGAAAGCTACGCAAGAACATTACGCTCCAGGGATTATAGGACCTTTCTGCCTTCAGACCTGTGTGGATAAGGATCTGAACTTCTATATTTATGATGTGGCCCCAAGAGTAGGTGGCGGAACTAATGTCCACATGTCAGTCGGGCACTCTTACGGCAACTCTCTCTGGAGAAGGCCAATGAGCACTGGAAGAAGGCTCGCCTTTGAAATCAGGCGTGCCCTGGAACTTGAGAAGCTCGATATGATCGTCACATAAATTTATTAAGGCTTTCCGGCATTAGTAGATATGAATTATGCAGGATACCGTAAACTTTAAAAGTATCGCCGGAATCTGCAAGATTCAAGCTGCGATAAAATAATTTATGATATAACTTGCCCGGGTTTCCGAGTACGGAAATCCATAATTTACTTATGGGCCGGGGAAGGATTCGGGGCTTATCTTAAAGCCCGCATCCAGCAAAAATCTCACTTTAACTTCTAATTTGCAGTTTAAATTGCGGATCAGATGAGTTTAGGGTTGGAAGCTGCGGATTCGCTGAAAAAAGCAATACAAATTATTAATACAAATTATTTATACTACGGATTTACGGATAAACATCTGCCTTCTATCAGATTAGCTTCACTTTACTGGAGGAAATTACAACTTGAGTCAGCCCTGTGTTAATATCGGCATGGTAGGTCATGTCGACCATGGAAAAACCACACTTGTTAAAGCCTTGTCTGGTGTGTGGACAGATACGCATAGTGAAGAAGTAAAAAGAGGAATCTCTATCAGACTGGGGTATGCAGACGTTCCATTTATGAAATGCCCCAGATGCCCTACACCTCAGTGTTATACTGTGGAAAAGACCTGCCCTAACTGCGGAGAAAAGACCGAAGAGCATAGAACAGTGTCTTTCGTAGACGCTCCAGGGCACGAAACCCTGATGGCAACAATGCTTTCAGGAGCCGCAATTATGGACGGAGCGGTACTGGTAATTGCCGCAAATGAAGACTGCCCGCAGCCTCAGACAAAAGAACATCTGATGGCCCTGGATATAATTGGAATTAAAAATATTGTGATAGTCCAGAATAAAATTGACCTTGCATCAAAAGAACAACTCATCGAGAATTATCATCAGATAAAGGAGTTTGTCAAAGGCACGGTTGCAGAAGATGCGCCTATTATCCCTATTTCTGCCCAGCAGAACATTAACATCGATGTCTTGATAGACGCTCTTGAGACCCAGATCCCAACTCCTGTCCATAAAGTAGATAAGCCTGCAAGTATGCTGATTGCCAGGTCTTTTGATATCAATAAACCAGGTGCTTCAATTGAGGAGATCCGTGGAGGAGTTATTGGAGGCACCCTGACAGAAGGCCTGCTTCATCCTGGTGACGAACTGGAAATAAGGCCAGGAATTAAGGTCACAACAGAAGGCACTACCAGGTGGATTCCCATTCTTACAACGGTTTCATCTATCTTTGCAGGTGCGACAAAAGTAGAAGAAGCAACTCCAGGCGGCCTTCTGGCTGTAGGAACTTATCTTGACCCTACACTGACAAAAGGTGACTCTCTGACGGGACAGATGGCAGGGAAACCAGGCACTCTTCCTGATACTAGACACCAGTTTGTCATGGAATTACACCTGCTCGACAGGGTAGTAGGAGTTACAAGAGAAGAAAAGATTAACGAAATAAAGACCAGTGAGCCTCTTATGCTCAACATAGGCACTGCTACTACTGTAGGAGTTGTCACAAGTGCCAGGAAAAATGAAGCACAGGTAGCATTGAAGCGTCCTGTCAGCGCGGCTGTTGGGTCAAGAGTTGCTATCAGCAGGAGAATTGACTCTCGCTGGAGGCTCATTGGGGTAGGGGTAATTAAGAGTTGAAGGTTATAATCGACACTAATGGATTCATGATTCCTGTCCAGTTTGGAGTGGATATTTTCGAAGAGCTGAGGAGATTGGGATTTAATGAATTCTTTGTGCCTGAAGCTGTAGTATTCGAGATAGAAAAACTCATAAAGCGGGAAAAAGGTTCAAACAGGATAGCCGCAAAAGTTGCCAGGTCCATGATGGGCAGGTGCGAACGCATAGCTGCTACAGGCCCTGCGGACGACGTAATTCTAAAACTTGCAAAAGAGATGGATTCGGCTGTCCTGACAAACGATATAGGGTTGAAGCGCAGGCTTGCCGAAGCAGGGATTCAGACCATATCCCTGCGCCAGAGAAACAAACTGGACATTGCCTGAAAGACCCACCGGATTTTCCGGATAGCGTTGCAATCAATTTTGTTTACGGGTGATTAGCAGATGTATAAAATGATGAGACTCGTTGATACTGTGCGTATCCCTCCAACCCTCTTAGGGGAAGAGGTGATGCCAACTGTCAAAAACGCGTTAAGAGAAAAACTCGAGGGCCAAGTTGACAAAAAACTGGGGTCCCTTGTCGCGATTTGCAAGATCGACGAGGTAGGAGAAGGGCATATCCTTGTAGGAGACGGGGCAGTATATTACGATGTAACATTCGAAGCCATTATGTTTGTGCCTGAGCTCCAGGAAATTATTGAAGGTGAAGTTGTAGAAACCGTTGGTTTTGGAGTTTTCATAGGAATGGGACCAATGGATGGACTGCTTCACGTCAGCCAGATTACTGACGACTTTATTTCATACGATGCCAAGAATGCAAGGCTTGTAACGAAAAACGGAGGTAAGGCCATTGCCGAAGGAGACCATGTAAGGGCCAGAGTTGTTGCCGTAAGCATCAATGAAAGGGAACCAAAAGAAAGTAAAATAGGACTTACCATGCGTCAGACTGCTCTTGGTAAATTGCAGTGGCTTGAAGAAGCTCGTAAAAAGAAGCAGCCTCAAGAAAATACTGAATGAGCTGCCTTAATAGGAGAGGATTTGCAATGGCAGAAAAAGTGTGTAGACACTGTATGAGGGTCCTGGAAGGGCAAAACTGCCCTATTTGCGGGACTTCGGACCTTGCAGAAGAATGGAGTGGACTTGTAATCATCTTGGATGCGGAACGCTCAGAAATAGCAAAAAAGCTCGGGGTTGACATCCCTGATAAATTTGCTCTGAAGGTGCGCTGATTGAGTGTTCATATTGAACTTCCAAGAGAACTACGCCCACTAATGAAAAAACCCCTGGGTAAGCTCTATGTGGGGAAGGGTAGGGATACCATAGAAAAGTTTGTAGGGGAACTTGCAAGCCCCACAAAACTTATATCCGTAGGGGATGTTACTACCTTCCACCTGCTCGAAGCCGGGATTACTCCGGACATCTGTATTGTGGACGACCGTACCAAAAGGCAACCGGTTTCCAGCAATGTCTCGGCCCGGAACAGGGATAATGTTTATGATGAAGTGTCTGTAGACAATCCTGCAGGGATTATCACTGATGAGTTAATTAAAACCCTTTCAGAGGCCTTTACCTTCGAAAAGCCCCTCCGGATTTTTGTAAGGGGAGAAGAGGATCTGGCAACCCTTCCGGTAATCCTGATGGCACCCCTTGGTGCTGTGGTTCTGTACGGGCAGCCTGATGAAGGTGTGGTCTTCGTAAAGGTCACTGAGGAGAAAAAAGAAGAAATAAGGGCTCTGTTTGAAAAGCTCGTCAGCAACAATCAGAATTATGAATTAGATAAAATACGGAGAATTTTAGATGGACATAAAGATCCTTAAAGACAAAAAAAATCCACTTTTAAACAGAAGGGAACTGGATTTCGTTGTGAAATATGAAGGTTCGACCCCTTCCAGAAATGATATCAGGAATAAACTCGCTGCAATGTTGAATGCCCCCCTTGAACTGCTGGTCATCCAGAGAATCAAAACCGAGTACGGTATGCAGGAAGGAAAGGGCTATGCCAAACTCTACGAAGATGCAGGCCGCATGAAAGAAGTAGAACTGGAATACGTCCTGAAAAGAAACCCGGGTCCGGGAGCAGAACCTGAGGGAGAAGAGGCTTAAGCCTTACAGAGGTGCATATACATGGCAGTAAAAGATTACTACAAAGTCCAGGGAGACTCCGTAACCAGACTCAAACAGTTCTGTCCCAGATGCGGACCAGGTATATTCCTTGCCGATCACAAAAACCGCCTTGCCTGCGGAAAGTGCGGCTATACCGAATTCAAGAAATAATTTGGTTCAAGAACCAAGTTAATTTATTTTTCAATCAGAGCCGCAGAACTTTCCTTGCGGCTCATTTCATTCACATTATTTTAAGGGAAAATTTCTCTGACTTTCTTCAGATACTATAACGCATTTATCTTTTCTCGTTCTATTCCCACTTTGATATCTCATAACATAATTTCTCACAAATTTCCTGAGTTCTTTAAAAGCTGAAAAATAGAGAATCCTGGTACTTAATGCTCGATTTTAAATCAGTGGACGGAAAATAGTTTATTTTCAGAATATTATATTTAGTCATGAATAAGATCCCGGAACAGGGAAAAGGCAGTCTAGAAAGAAAAGGGGAAAAACATGTCTGAAGAGAAAACCAGAACAAAAATACTTACAATAAAAGACTCGCACATCGAAAGCCTGAGAATAAAAGGTCTGGGATCAAAATCTGTCATAATAAAGAACCTGACTTTAAAAAATGTCAGGCTGATCTTCAAACTACCGCCGGAAAGAAAGGAAAAGTAAAACCGGTATTACTAACCTTTATTTTCTTAGTCTTTATTTATGCTGAGATTTTGCTAAGAATTTTTTTTTAAATCCTTGTTTTTTACTGAGACTTTTTTCTTAGATTTTTATTCGGTTGAGATTTCTTTTCATTAAATTTTTGCTTCTATTGAGACGTCTCTTTATTAATGAATTCGACAATTCCTGAGTCAAAAGATTCGTATAAACGGTCAGAGAAGTAAATCAGTAATTCTTTTCTGCACCTCTATTTATAATAGGCATCATATACCCATATTTATAATAACTACCATATATATGAGCTAATTTTACTCAAAATTTTCGAGGCCCTATGAACTCTCTTTATGCCAGAGCCTGGTACGGTAAAGCCCTTGCTCTTTTAAGTCTAAAAAATCAAATTGGGTCAGAAAAAAGCTTTGAGAAAGCACTCGAAGCTTTTGATGCCGTACTTGAGGTAAACCCCGAGGACAATATTGCATGGCAATACAAGGGAAATATATTTCTTTACCTGGATCATCCTGAAGAAGCTCTTGGGGCTTTTAATAAATCTCTTGAGCTTGATCCTGACAATATTCCTACCCGTTATTTCAAAGGGTTTACATTAGGCTATCTGAATATGCCCGAACAGGCTCTTCAAGAGTTTGAGTGTGTGCTTGAGAGGGACGCAGAGCATAGCGGTGCTCTTTTCTACAGCGGGCTCGTTTTAAATCAGTTATCGAGATGTGAAGAAGCTCTTAATGCTTTTACGAAAGCTGCCGAACTTAACCCAGAAAATCTGAAAGCCTGGTACCAAAGGGGGGCAACCCTTTCCTCCCTTGGGAGAAACGAGGAAGCTCTTGAGGCATATGGAAGGACCCTTATACTCGAATCCTCACATGCTGGAGCATTGGAAGGAGAGGCAAAAGCGTACCTCGCCCTTGACAGAAGAAAAGAAGCTTTGAGCTCATGTGAAAAAGCTCTCGAACTGGGACCTGCATCTGCAGCCGCCTGGGAAATCAAGGGTAAGATCCTTAAAAGCATGGGAAAAAAAGAAGAAGCTCTTGGAGCTTTTGAGAGAAGCCTTATTCTTGAGTCAGGAAACACCAGAAATAGGATCGAAAAAGGAAGATTGCTCGGAAGTCTGGGCAGGTACAGAGAAGCTTTTGAGGCTTTTGAAAGTGCGCTTCAACTGGACAACTCGCTAATGGAAGCAGAAATAGGCAAAGGAAAAGCTCTGCTGGCTCTTGGAAATTATCAGGAATCCCTTGATTCCTTCAGAAAAGCCCTTGAACCTGATTTCGGAAGTTCAGAAAGCTGGTCAGGAACAGGCAGCTGTCTTCTGGGTATGGAAAGATACTCCGAAGCGTTGCAGGCTTATGAAAAAGCTCTCTCCCTTGGGCCTGCAGATAGTTTCACAATGAGTGGTCTTGGAGAGGCATACTATAAGCTTGGAGATTATTCCGAAGCTCTCAAGGCTTTCAAGAAGGCTCTCATGCTTGATCCAGAAAATTTCTTTGCCTTGAACGGAAAAGGAAACTCATTTTGTAAACTTGGAAGTTACAGTGAGGCCCTGAAAGCCTACGAGGCGCTTCTTTCACTTGATTATGAAAGCCTCTCAGCTCGCTATAACCGGGGAGTCGTTCTTTCCAGAATCAAATATCAAAAAAAGGGATTTGAGGACTCTCTTGATAATCAGCCTCAAACAGCTTTTAAGAAATACCTTGAGTTGTCAGGAAAAATTTCTGAAGAAAAAATAGGATACAAAGGCTGGAAATATAGAGGGCTTGCTTTTGCCAAGCTTGGGGAATATAAGGAGGCTCTGAAATCTTTTGATAATGCTATGAAAATCGGATCTGAAGACTCTTCTCCATTGATTTACAGAGGAATTACTTTGATGTGTCTTGAAAGATTCGAAGAAGCTCTGAATACTTTCCAAAAAGCAGAAGAAGCTATTTATGCAACTATAGTGGCAGAAAAACCAGGGAAGGGAAATAATGAAAGGGAAAATAATGGAAGGGAAAAATCCTGGGCTCTGGGCTCGGCTGAGAAAAAACTCCAGATGGAAAAGCTCAGAACTGCTAAGGGCTTTTCTCTGGATGCTCTTGGCAGGTACGAAGATGCCCTGAAAGCTTTTGAGAGTGCCAGAAAGATCTCCGAAAACGAAAAAATTGCATTTTCCGGAAGAGGCCTTGTTTTCACTCACCTGAAAGAATGGGAAAAAGCCGTGAAAGTGTTTGACGGAATTCTTACTTTTGACCCTGAAAATTCCCAGGTTTCACTCATGAAAGCTTTTGCCCTTATCAAGCTGGAGGAATTCATAGCGGCCAGATCCATCCTCGAAAATACTGAAATGGACAGTGACTCTGATCTACCTTTCTGCCTTCTGGGTTTTACCTGCTCAAAGCTTGAGGATTTCAAGAAATCCCTTTGGGCCTACAGGAAGGCAACAGAACTAAACCCTAAAAATTTCCATGCAAGAAATGGGCTTGCAGAACTTTATTTTAAATTAGGAAACAGCAGAGGAGCTTTAAGAGAACTGGAAGTTTCAATCTCCGAAGCTCCTGATAACGCGTACTCAAGGTTCTTGAAAGGAAGAATAGAGCTTGAGGAACAGGTCTGTGAGGATGCTCTTGAATCTTTCAGGAGAGCTCTCGCCCTGGATACGGAGGACCAGAAACTCCTTCTATGGGAGGCTTATGCCAGGTATATGTATGCAGAGGTATCTTTTGATGAGAGGAGTGCACGTTTCAGGTATATGCTGCTTTCAGCTGCAGGAAAACTTGAGAATGCACCCGCCTGTCAGAGAGACAATGAACTGAAAGCTTATGCCCTCTATTTCCTTGGCCTTTTTTACTGCAGAGCTCGTTATTTCCGAAAATCCGCCGAAAAGCTTGAAGAATGCATGAAAATAAAAGCTCCAGATGAGATAAGAATATCTGCCTCAGTTCTTCTTAAAAAAGTTCGTGCAGGTCCTTTAAAACCTGCCTGGTGGGAGTGGTGGCTTAATGCCAGGCCACACAGCCTGCTCAAAAAAACAGGCTTTGGAGTTATTCTTCTTTTATTGCTCAGTCTGCTACTTTCTCATCCAGTAGTCTCACCCCTTCCTTTAGTTTCCTGGCCAGCATCTTTCATAAATCAGATATTTTCTCTCACAGGCACAGGCTATATTTCATGGGCAAATTATGGCAGAGAGTACGCGACCTTAATACTGTTTTTACTTGCCATTCTGGTACTTCCTGAGTTCAATGCCGGAAGACAGGAAAAAAGGGAACTCGAACTTGAGCCGCTTTCTCCTCCACCTCTGGAATTTGAGATTCCTTCGAGTATTCTCGAAGAATTTACGGAGAAGCTCAAAAAAGATTTGTTTTCTCTCGAACCCATGGAAGAAAGCATCCAAAAGCTTGTAAACTTCTAAAGACCTGAACGAAAGCTTGAAGATTTTCTTCCGTATTTGAGAAAAGCAAATGTATATAAGCTCTCTCCATTATTATCGAAGGCAGTGACAGCTAACAGAGGAACAGAACTGGAAGGAGATCGTAAGCCTTGAAAAACACGTTCATCCTTGGGATTGAAGGTACTGCCTGGAATCTGAGTGCCGCAATCGTGACCGAGACTGAGATTATTGCCGAAGTCACGGAAACCTACAAACCCGAAACTGGCGGAATCCACCCCAGAGAAGCCGCCCAGCATCATGCAAAATATGCAGCGAGCGTGATCAAAAGACTTCTTGCAGAGGCAAAAGAAAAAGGAGTCAAACCTTCAGATATTGACGGAATAGCTTTTTCCCAGGGTCCAGGGCTTGGGCCATGTCTGAGGACTGTTGCAACGGCAGCCAGAATGCTTTCTCTCTCCCTTGGTATCCCCCTGATAGGGGTTAACCATTGTATCGCCCATATCGAAATAGGAATCTGGAGAACACCTGCAAAAGATCCTGTTGTCCTCTACGTAAGCGGGGCTAACTCCCAGGTCATTTCCTATATGGGAGGAAGGTACAGGGTCTTTGGAGAAACCCTGGATATAGGGCTTGGGAACGCCCTTGATAAGTTCGCTCGAGGAGCTGGTCTGCCTCATCCCGGAGGGCCCAAGATTGAGGCATATGCAAAGAATGCAAAGAACTACATCCCTCTACCTTACGTAATTAAAGGAATGGACCTTTCCTTTTCCGGGCTTTCTACGGCTGCAAGTGAAGCTCTTAAAAAATATTCTCTTGAAGACGTCTGCTACTCTTATCAAGAAACGGCTTTTGCAATGGTTGTGGAAGTCGCAGAACGCGCCCTTGCCCATACAGGGAAAAAAGAAGTATTGCTTGCAGGAGGAGTAGGAGCAAACACAAGGCTTCGGGAGATGCTAAACGATATGTGTGAAGCCAGGGGCGCAAAATTCTATGTTCCCGAAAAGCGCTTCATGGGAGACAATGGAACCATGATTGCGTATACCGGGCTTCTTATGTATAAATCAGGAAACATTCTCTCCCTTGAAGACTCCCGTGTAAATCCGAGCTTCAGAACCGATGATGTGAAAGTAACCTGGATTAAAGATGAAGATATGAAAAAAGTTCCTGAAATTTCCCCTGAGGCTTTCCTTAAAATTCCTCAAGGGGAAATGCTGGATAATGGGGCTGAAGCTGTTGTTTATCTTGAGGAAGGACACGAAGGAAAGAAAGTGCTTGTTAAGGAAAGGGTTCCCAAGAGCTACAGGCATAAAGAGATTGATGAAAGGATAAGAAAAGAAAGAAACCGAACAGAAGCCCGCCTGATGTCTGAAGCCCGGCGCAGCGGGGTTTCAACACCGATTATCTACGATGTAGAAGATTTTAAGCTCAAGATGCAGTTTATCGAAGGAGTTCCCATAAAGTACCTGATTACGCCTGAAGTTTCAGAAAAAGTAGGGGCACTTGTAGGAAAACTCCACAGCTCGGGAATAGTTCACGGAGACCTGACCACCTCAAATCTCCTGCTTTCAGGCGAGAGGCTATACCTGGTGGACTTCGGACTTGCTTATTTTGACAAGGGCCTGGAAGCCAGAGGTGTAGATGTTCATGTGCTTTTCCAGACTTTTGAGAGTACACACCAGGCTCATGAAGCCCTCATAGAAGCTTTCAAAAAAGGGTATCAAAGTACTTTTATAGATTCAGAAGATGTACTCAAGCGTGTCGAAGAAATAAAAAAGAGGGCTCGCTATGCATAAGATTGTTTTTGTCACGGGAAATAAGGGCAAGTTTGCCGAAGTAAGGGATATCCTGAAAGCTTTTGGAATAGAAGTTCTCCAGGATAAAGACGGCTACCCCGAACTTCAGGAAGATGAACTTGAACCTATTGCAGCTTATGGGGCGCAATATGTTGCAAATAAACTCAACATGCCTGTAATGGTTGATGACTCAGGTATATTCATAAATGCCTTAAATGGCTTTCCAGGCCCTTATTCACGTTTTATAGAGGACAAACTCGGAAATCCCAAAGTGCTCAAACTAATGGAAGGAGAAGAAGACAGGAGCGCTTACTTCAAGACCGTAATCGGATACTGCGAACCCGGAAAAGAGACTCTGGTTTTCCCAGGTGTTGTCGAAGGAAAAATAGCATATGAAGAGCGGGGTACAGGCGGTTTTGGGTATGATCCCATTTTCGAGTATAACGGCACTACCTTCGGAGAACTCGGAGATGCCGAGAAGAATAAGGTTTCCCACCGGCGTAGGGCCATTGATAAGTTTCTGGAATGGTATAACAGTAAGACGTAAAATTAAGAGCTGATCCCAAAACTCAAAAACTACTTCTTTGAATCTCAACTTAAAAAACATTAATTGAGCTACTGATCAGGAAAGTAGTTATGAAATTCCTATGGATATGCAAAAAAATAGGTTTTGGGATAGGCTCTAAATGTAAAAAAGAAAACTCATATAAGAAGGAAGGGATCTCTTGCCCCATCTGAGATCCCTTCGGGTGGCCGAAGAAGGTCTAAAACTCCGTTCACCAAAGATCATTTTAAGCGAAGTATAAAAATAAAAAATAAAATATGATCCCTCAATACCCAACCCTGAATTCTTAAATGCCAATTTTATGTATAATGAAATAAGGAAACACTCATATATAAAACTATTTATCATTTATAATAAATAATCATTAAAGAATAGAGCAATATCCAAGATAAACCAGAACCTTGCAGTTTGCAGGCAGGAAAAGTTCACTTTCTTTCATTAAATTATCTCATGTTTTTTCGATCGCGCTTTCTTAAAGGATAAAACTTTATTTCAACTTCTGTATTGCGGACAGAAAAGAAAAATACGCTTCTTCTTCTTAAATTTGACATAATTGAGCTTAATAATATCTTCTTACTGAACTGTTGGGTTTAAAACAATTGTTTTCAAAAAGGGAGTTTAAAAAAGAATTCAAGAATGAAATTTTCTGCAGGAAAAGCTATTCTTCTGTGCATCATAAGAGATATATAAGATCAAAAATATAAAATTTACATAGGGGATAGTAAGGGGACTGGTAGCGCTTCTAGCATTTTGCTTCTATAACTGTGGGACAGTTTCCATACACAAGAAGCATTGGGGCATTGAAAACACAAGGTGAAAATATGGTAGAAACAGAGTATGAGCAGATACATATACCCTTGATTGGGGAAGATGCACCATCTTTTGAAGCTGTGACAACTCAGGGATCAATCAATTTTCCTGAAGACTATAAAGGGAAATGGGTGATCCTTTTCAGCCATCCTGCAGATTTCACACCAGTATGTACTACCGAATTCATGACCTTTGCAAGTATGCAGGAAGAATTTAAAGAAATGAATACCGAACTGCTGGGGCTTTCCGTAGACAGTATTTTTTCCCACATTGCATGGCTTAAGAGAATTGAGGAAAAAATAGAGTACAAAGGGATGAAAAAGATAGAAATCAAGTTCCCTGTAATTGCTGACCTGAGAATGGAAGTAGTGAAGAAGTACGGAATGGTTCAGCGAAAAGAATCAAAAATCCAGACTGTAAGGGCAGCATTTATCATAGATCCTGAGTCAAAAATCAGGGCAATAATTTACTATCCTATCAAAAATGGAAGGAGTACGCAGGAAATCAAAAGACTTGTTAGCGCCATGCAGAAAAGTGACGCTGAAGAAGTATCAACTCCGGCAAACTGGCAACTAGGAGATGATGTAATAATTTCACCTCCTCGTTCAATGCTAGAAGTAAAAGAAAGACTTGAAGAAACAGAAGAGAATATTTACTGTCTTGATTGGTTTATGTGCCTGAAAAAGGAAAGCAAGAAATAATCTAAAACTTTTTTCGCTTTTAGCTGCCAGATTCAAAAAGAAAAATAAGAAAATAGGAAAAATAAAAGAGATTTACTTTTTCCCGAGTTCTTTTGAGCGTTCACTTGCCCTTATAACTGCATTCATAAAGGCAGCCCTGATTCCGGCTTCCTCAAGAGCATGAATACCCTGAATTGTAGTCCCGGCAGGAGAAGTGACCATATCTTTTAGTTCTCCTGGATGCATTCCTGTTTCAAGTGCCATTTTCGCAGCTCCAAGTACAGTCTGGGCAGCCAGGGTAAGGGCACTCTTCCTGTCCATACCTTCAAGGACAGCCCCATCGGCCATTGCTTCAATTACCGGGAAGATAAAGGCAGGCCCGCTTCCCGAAAGTCCAGTAACGGCGTCCATAAGAGACTCTGGTACCTGAACTGCTGTACCAACTGCAGAAAAGATCTCAAGAGCTGTTTTTAAGTCCTCAGCAGTGACATTCCTGCCAGGAGAAATTCCGGAAGCGGCCTCTGAGACCGTTGCTGCTATATTAGGCATTACACGTATTACCCTGGTACCTTCTGGAAGGGCATTTTCATAGGTAGAGAGAGGTACGCCTGCGGCGATCGAAATTACAAGTTTTTCAGGATCTATGTAAGCCCTTAAATTTGCAAGTACTGAATCAAGGGTCTGAGGTTTCACTGCAAGGATAAGAATATCCGATCCCTGGGCAATAACAGCATTGTCAGTTGAGACCCGGATTCCCAGATTTGTCTTCAATTCGTTTAAAAATGGCTCGTATACATCGCTTGCGCCAATATTTTCAGGTTTAACAATTCCGGCCTTAATGATTCCCTGCATTAAAGCGGAGCCCATCTTTCCTGCTCCGATAAATCCGATATTTCGATTTTCCATGTATAACATCTCCTAATTTCCAAAGATAAGAGTAAATATCAAGAAATATTTGCTTCAGAGTTAGCTATAATAGATTGTAGAATGATTTTTAAGGAATTTAAGATCGATAATTAAGACTTGGGTCTAAGAATGAATTCCAAATATTCCAAATAATAGAAACTCATTCAAACTCTTAGAAATCCCGATACTTAATTCAATTCTTCCAGTATGCCTATATTTTCTTTTTTTATTACATTATCGTAGTTTTTGTAGCCCAGAATACTTTCAATTTCGTTCGTATGGGCTCCTTTTATTTGCATAAGCTCTTCAGAGGTATAGTCTGTAATACCCTTTGCAAAGATCCTGCCTTCACACTCGAGTTTTACAACATCCCCTCTGTCAAAAATCCCCTCAACTCCTACAATACCTGCAGGAAGGAGGCTGTTTTTTTTAAGGACTGCGGCTTTTGCCCCTGCGTCTACATGGACAGCACCTGAAGCTCTTGAGAGAATAATCCACCTGGAACGATTCTTCTGAATATGCCTTTCAGCCAGAAAAAGCGTTCCTATATCTTCCCCGGAAAGAATCTTCAGCACCACGTTCTTGATTTCGCTATTTGCAATCAACACATAGCAACCTGCCATACTGCAGATCTTTGCAGCTTTTATCTTTGTCCTCATTCCACCTACACCCTTGAAACTTGTAGGGTCACCCCCGTAACTCTCTATTTCAGGAGTGATCCTCTCCACAAGGGGAAGTAATCTGGCGTCACTATGCGTTTTTGGATTTTTATCATAAAGACCGTCAATATCCGACAGAATAATAAGGAGATCAGCATCGATTTTGCTTGCAACCATTGCAGAAAGTTTATCATTATCTCCGAAGATCGCTTCAATCTCGTTTGTGCAGGTACAGTCGTTTTCGTTTATAATCGGAATGACTCCATATTCCAGAAGAGTAGAAATGCTGTTCCTGAGATTCAGGTAGGATACACGATCTGAATAGAATTCATAGGTAAGAAGAATTTGAGCAACTTTCATTCCATACTTTGCAAATGCTTCGCTCCAGTACTGCATGAGAATGCTCTGCCCCACAGCTGCCGCTGCCTGTCTGATAGGAATTTCACGAGGCTTTGGGGCGATACCCAGTTCATTCAGTCCTACGCCTATTGCTCCCGAACTCACCAGAATTACTTCTTTTCCATGCTTTCGGAGCTCGGATACCTGGGCTGCAATGCTTTCCATAAAGGAAGGGTCAATGCTGCAGTTTTCTTTCGTATCGTCACAATTCTTTTTTGTAATAGAGGAAGTACCGATTTTGACAACGATTTTATTAACGTCACTAAGAAATTCTTTTCTATCTATCAATCACAAGGCCTCGTAAGGTATTTTGGAAGTGCGGCCTAAAAAGCTAATAGCCGCAATGCGGGTTTCCACAACTTACATTCAATGTGCTGGTATTTCAATTCAGATATATAAAGATATTATAAAATTAAAGAGGTTTAGTTCACATCTTTAAATTCAAGGTCAAGTTTCCTGTGAGTATAGGGTTTTGCATTATCTCCCACGTAATCCGCAACAACCTGCCCTTTACCCATAAGAATATACTTGTAAATCAGCAAGCCTTCCATCCCGACAGGCCCGCGGGAATGGATCTTGTTTGTGCTGATTCCTACTTCAGCCCCTTTTCCGTAACGGTAACCATCCGCAAAACGAGTTGAGGCATTTACCATGACACTTGAGGAATCAACAAGCCCTATGAACTCTTTTCTTCTGGATGCATTTTCGGTAATTATTCCATCAGTGTGGTGGGAACCGAAAGTGTTTATATGATCAATTGCTTCCTTCATCGCATTAACGAGCTTTATAGAAAGAATAAGATCATTATACTCAAGACTCCAGTCTTCTTCAGTAGCTTTTGCAAGAGAAGAGAAACCTCTTTTTGAAAGCAGATCATAGCTGTCCCTGTCACAGCGCAGTTCAACCCCTGCTCCGAGATACGTTTCTACCATTTTCGGCAGGAAGGAATCTGCAATTTCGCGGTTTACAAGTAGAGTCTCGATGGCATTGCATACGGCAGGATACTGTACTTTGGCATCAAAACAGACTTTCCATGCAGTATCGAGATCAGCGAATTTATCCACATAGATATGGCAGATTCCGCTGGTATGTCCCAGTACAGGAATCTTCGTATTTTCCTGAATAAATTTAACAAATTCGTTTGAACCTCTAGGAATAAGAAGGTCAACATAGGCATCAAGGCTCAAAAGGTCCATAATCTCTTCTCTGGTTTCCATAAGCTGGAAAGCGCCTTCCGGCATGCCGTCTATGGATTCTATGGCTTTAACTAAAATCTCGAAAATAGTGCGGTTGGACTCTCTGGCTTCACTTCCACCTTTGAAGATAGTCGCATTTCCGCTCTTCAGGCAAAGGGACATGACCTGAGGTACAACATCAGGCCTGGACTCGAAAATGACTCCTATTAAACCTATGGGACAGCTTACCTGATAAAGAATAAGATCTTTGTCAAGCTCAAGAGTAGACAGGGTGTCTCCAACAGGATCCCTGAGTTTTATCACGTCTCTGATGCCTGCGATCATCCCGTTGATCTTCGAATCATTTACTTTAAGTCTATCTACAAGGGCCTGAGTAAGCTTCCCTTTTTTCTTCAGTTCTGCTGCAGCTTCAAGATCTTTTGAATTTGCGTCCAGAATGGCCTGCCTTTCTTTATCAAGAGCACTGGCCATAGCTTCAAGAGCTCTATTTTTTATTTCCTCGCTCACACTGGAAAGTTCAATTGACGCTTTTTTTGCCTTTATAACTTTAGTCTTAATATCTTCAGCCATACAATCACCATCTTTTTTGATAACCCTTAAAAACTTTAATCTGGGGCTGAGCAACTAAACTGCTTAATCGCTTCATTAATTCAACATATTGAACGTTAATCAGGCATCGGGAAATAAGCGATGTGTCTTATTATAAATTGCCTTATTGAATCAAATTGGAAAATTAATTGTATTTTATTAGAGCTATATTCATAATCTAAAGGTGTATTAATTCTTCCCGTTACATTCACAAAGTAAGTATTAAATGAAAATAGAGTACAGACAATTTTATGATGTGTCTTTCTGCACACTGTTCAGGTATATAAAATACAAAGGTTCTAATAAAAGATGTATTCATTTCAAATGACGTTGAACCGTAATACCCGAATAAAGAAACATAAGCTACAGTATCATATATCAAACTCTTAACATATGTATCAGGTTCTTTATTTACATATCGATTTCTTTATTAATATATTAAATAATCTTTATTTATATAAAACATCCTTTATTTATATATTAATTTCTTTATTTAGATATTAAGCCCTTTATCCACATACCAAGTTCTTGACTTATAAAGAAGAGATACGTAAATATCCTTCTGGATATGAGTAAAAATTAATGTCATTTGAGAATTAAACCA
>CAZCKG010000011.1:0-22918 GCA_964498825.1 uncultured Methanosarcinales archaeon | reverse complement strand
ATGTGCGATCAAGAGGATAAATTCTAAATAGAATCTAAGATACTCAATTTGAGACACAGTTGTGAATTCCTGGTCCGGCCCTACAATCATCTAAATATTTTGAAAAATGATATTACAGATTGATCCTATTAACCTATGTACCCAAAACAATTACTTATGTAAAATTAAGCGCCTAAATTATCTGGTTACTGCAAATATCCGGGAAAAGAAATGCTATCCTTGATACAAAAGCCTGGAGGGAAATATGAGCGAAATTCAAAGAAAATTCGATGAGGTTTCTAAAAAGTATGATGAACAGAGAAGGAAGTTTATACCTTGTTTCGACGATTTTTATAGATTATCGGTATCTGTGGCATCAGCTGATACGCAGACTCCTAATATTTTGGATATAGGCGCTGGAACAGGACTATTATCAGCATTTCTGATGGAGAGATATCCAGAGGCATCATTTACTCTTATTGATATCTCAGAAAAGATGCTGGACATTGCAAAGGAGAGGTTTGGAGACAGTTCAAACGTAAAATATATTATAGCAGACTATTCAAAGTATGATTTTGCGGAAGAATATGACCTTGTAGTGTCAGCGTTATCTATCCATCATTTAGAGGATGAAGAAAAAAAGAAACTATACAAAAAAACTTACTCCATACTTAAACAAAATGGAATTTTTATTAACGCGGATCAGATATATGGAGAAACTTCTTTTATAGAGAACCTAAATAAAACAGTCTGGAGACAATATATTGAAAACAGTGGTTTATCGAAAGAAGAATTATTAGCTGGCTATGAAAGAATTAAGCTTGATAAAGAGGCAAAATTAGATCAGCAATTAGATTGGTTTAAAGAAATTGGTTTTTGTGATGTAAGTTGCATATACAAGTTTTATCAGTTTGCAGTAATGTTTGGAAGAAAAACTGAATAAATTCAGAGAAATATATCTCTCCAAAACTATTTTGCATACTATTTTACATATTAGTACAAGAAACAGTTTGTATATCTGACTAAGAGCCCATCCGAAAAGTGGCTACTCTGTATAACTTTTACAATATTCATTATGCAAAACCAGAACAGATACTCTGATAGTATACACATTATGACTTTCAACATGCATTGATGACTCTTCGGATAGGTCCTAAGTCTAATCAATCTCGTTCCCATGCTTATATTTGCATGGGTCTCTTTTCTCATCTCTCCAGGAGTCTTTTTTAAGACAGCCGAGCATAATATTACCTAGATTTTTATTAAGTAACACTCGCTTGTAATTATCTTAATGCGAAGTTTAATTGAAGATATTTATAAAGAACATTATATATTCGTGTAGTTGCGTAAACACTTTAACGTTAATGAATTATCGACAGTAGACGTATTGCCGTTATAGAGGGGAGTCTGAAGGGGAATATGAAAACAAAAATTGAAAAACTTGTAGCAAATAATCCGAATCCTGTGCTTAGTGTCGAAAAGGATGGTACCATTCTTTATTCAAACGAAGCTGGTGAGCCCTTGCTAAAGGAATGGGGCAAGAAAATAGGAGAAAAACTGCCTTCTTCTATTGAAGATTTTGTGCTAAATGTAATTTCTCAAAATAACCCGGAAAGAACGGAAGTTAGAGCGGGAAAAAGAGTATACATGATCAATTTTCACCCCTTACCGGAAGAAGGACGCGTAAACATTTATGGATTCGACATAAGCGACCAGAAGGGGCTTGAAGAAAAATTTCGAGAATGTGAGAGAAAGTACCGTAACATCGTAGAGACGGTAAACGAAGGTATCTGGATTACCGACCCTGAAGCGGTTACGACTTTTGTTAATCAAAGAATGGCGGAAATGCTCGGATACACAATAGAAGAAATGAGAGGAAAATCAGCTTTTGACTTCGTCGATAAAGATGACATGGAAAGTTCACTTACCAGGATAAAATCCCGACAGGAAGGCGTCAAAGAAAAAGAGTACGAAATGAAGTTATTCCATAAGGATGACAGCGTTGTCTGGTCACTAGTGAGCGCTACGCCCCTCATTGACACACAGGGAAAACATATCGGTAATATGAGCATGCACTATGATATTACTCAGCGCAAGAAGGCTGAAGAAGAGCTTAAAAGAACAAGTGAGGAACTAGAAAAGCGGAACAAGGAAACAATAAATGAACGTCAACGCCTTTATAACGTGCTGGATACGCTGCCGGCAATGATAATCCTATTAACATCTGAATACCGCGTCGCCTTTGCCAACCGCAGGTTCCGTAAAAGATTCGGTGATCCAGGTGGCCGGCGCTGCTATGAATATTATTTTGGATTTACCCAGCCTTGTGAATCCTGCGAATCACATAAAATACTTAAAACCGGTAAACCTCATCATTGGGAAGTAAGAGGTCCGGACGGAAGCGTTTATAATGCCTATAATCTACCGTTCACTGATGTTGACGGTTCTCCCATGATCCTTGAGATGGATATTGATGTCACCGAGCAAAAAAAAGCAGAAGAAAAACTTCAAGAAAGTGAGGAGAGATACCGCAACATTGTAGAGACAGCAAACGAAGGTATACTCACGACTGACAACAAAGCCATAATCACTTACGTTAACCCGAAAATAATAGACATGCTGGGCTACAATCAGGAAGATGTTATTGGAAAACCAATATATGATTTCGTCAGTGAAGAATACAGGCCTATTGTCAAACAGAATCTGGAAAAAAGAATTCAGGGAATATTGGAAAGCTATGAGCTGAAATTAACTTGTAAAGACGGTTCTCCCCTCTGGACGCTTATTAATACTAAACCCCTTTTTGATAAGGATGGAAAGTTTATGGGCGTGATGAGTATGTTTACTGACATCACTAAGCGAAAAGAAGCTGAAGAAGCTCTTATTAACCTCGAAACCGTCCGTAAAAAGGAAATCCATCATAGAATCAAGAATAACCTCCAGGTAATCTCATCACTATTGGATCTTCAAGCTGAAAAGTTCAGAAACAGAAAGAATATTAATGATTCGGAAGTCCTGGAAGCATTCAGGGAAAGTCAGGACCGTGTGATATCAATGGCTCTTATCCATGAAGAATTATATAGAGGTAAAGAGCTTGATAAACTTAATTTTTCTCTGTATATTAAGGAACTCGCTGATGCTCTCTTCTTGTCTTACAAACTCGGTAATGCTGATGTCAGCTTAAATATGGATCTGGAAGAAAATATATTGCTTGACATGGATACCGCAATTCCTTTAGGAATAGTTGTCAATGAACTCGTTTCCAATTCTCTTAAATATGCATTTCCCGACAGAGATAAAGGAGAAATCCAGATAAAGTTCCATAAAGACGAAAGCAGAGAATATAGAAGCAACATAGAAGAAAGCAAAAGTGAAAACTATGAGAGTACCAGTTTTACATTGACAGTTTCCGATAACGGTGTGGGTATTTCTAAAGACCTTGACACTAAAGAACTTGATAGTCTGGGGCTTCAGCTTGTAACTTTCCTCGTGGACCAGTTAGATGGGGAGCTTGAACTTAATAAGGACAATGGGACGGAATTTATTATTAGGTTCACTGTAGTAGAAAAAAATAGCATGCATCCGCATCAACGCCACGATTAATTGAATAAGGAGTAGTCTATTTGCCTTTGTAGAGAATCTATCAAACCAGCTTCAATAGACTGAAAATAAATGCATAAAACTATATCATTCATTCAGTCCAAATAAATGGAGGTTGGTATTTCTGAGGATTTCTACAAAGCCGAGACTCAAAAGTTGTCTAATGCAGCCAACTGCCTAAGTTCTATTACATCATTATTAGAAATGTTATTCATCCCCTCAACAAATTTAAGATTCTCTATAACTCCCATATATATCAGGCAATCAAAAAAAATTCTCAGGCAATCAAAAAAAATTCTGTTTTGGTTTTGCTTTTGCTTTTTATACACATTCTGTTTTTCATTCAAAAAAGTTTATTACATTGCAAGATTAATTACAGAGTTAGCTGGAAAATGGGGGTTAAATTCTGAATATAATGTCAAGACTTCAGGATGCTGTTAGTAGCCTTAAAAGGGGTCATTTTTATGGGCAGGATAAAGAAGAGGCAGAGGAAGAAAAAGGCTGCTTGTACAGAATAAAGCAAACAAAAAACAGGAAAACCATTTCCATTAACTGCAGAGAATGTGATTTTGAATCTTCCTTAAATGATATACATTGCAGAAAGAACATTCTTTCTATCCTGCAAAAGGAAGTTCATGCTAACTGCCTGGTACTCTCGAGATTATATGAAAGAGATTACGAGGAAGAAGCACTGGCTTTACTCTATATTCTTGCAGGCTTCAATGAAATAATTGCAACATATCGAAGTACAGAGATAGTTTCGGAGACCTGTTCCAGGCCTGAGAGAGAAGAATGTGAACTTGAGAGGAAAGAGCTAATCGATTTTTTTGCTGAGATTGTAGAAACCGACCCCTTGAAAGCTCGATTGGAAATAAAAAGGTCTGTTCATGGAAATATTTTAAAGAAAATCCCCAACGTTCTTCCTATTTGCTCTGAATGTTCCGAACGTTTTTATCGAACGCTTCAAGAAATGGAAGAGAAATTATCTCCTTTTCCCGAAATTCCTGCTCTTAATAAAGCAGGAATTCGATTTTCTTCGGCAATCCTGGCAGGAAATTCCGGAAAAATTACCGGAAAAGGAGCAGAAACAAAAATGGGAACAAAAATGGAAATAAAAGCAAAAAGTCTTAAAGAGAAGCCTTCAGAAGAAGTGGCCTTAACAAAAATATGCAAACATATTCCATTTGTTACCTCCAAAAACAAGCCAGAAAATGAAGAAAATAATAGCAATTCTCCAGGGGAGGTTTTCGACTACGAAAAAGTAATCAAACCTCATGTAAGGCCTCCTTTTTCCAGCTCTCGCATTTATGCCGAAGCCCCCGGAAATACCGAATTTCTTGAGTGTTATGATATAAGCGGCAGAGAAGGAAGAAAACTTGAGATTTCCATTTACAGCTACACTGACAGGCCTGAAAAGCTTTACATGATCCGGCCCCCAGAATATAACCTCAGGCAAGAAGAGCTCAGGTTACTTGAGATAATCCGAAGACGGATGATTCAATACAGGCCAAAAGATCTTGCCTTTACGGACCCTATAGATGCCAGAGAATACTTCAGGCGCATGGCAAAAGAGCTTCTGGAAGAAGAACTTTTAGAAAGCCGGGAAACCTGCAGCCCGGAAGAACTTGACAGTTATGCCGACCTGCTTGCAAGATATACAAACGGGCTCGGGATAGTAGAGGATTTACTTTCGGATTCAAGGATTACCGATGTATATATCAATGCCCCTGCCGACACAAACCCTATTCATGTTGTTATGGATGGGGAAGAATGTGCAAGTAATGTTTTTCTCTCGCAGGACGATCTGGATGCTCTTGTGTCAAGGTTCAGGACGATTAGCGGAAGGCCGTTTGGAGAAGCTATTCCTGTGCTTGAACTCAACCTTGAAGCTTTCGGAGTAAGGGTTTCGGTAATAGGAGATCCTCTAAGTGCGAACGGTCTTGCCTATGCCTTTCGAAAACATTCTCTTTATCCCTGGACTCTGCCTAAACTGATTAATACAGGTTCTATTTCTCCATACGGCGCAGGGCTCTTAAGCTTTCTCATGGACGGACAGGCTTCGGTCCTCGTTGCAGGTGAAGTCGGAGCAGGAAAAACATCACTGCTTTCTTCCATGCTGCTTGAAATTCCACAAAAATACAGGATTCTGACAATAGAAGACACTAACGAACTTCCCATTGAAAAACTCCAGAATTTAGGCTGGAAGGTCCAGGGGATGAGCTCCCATTCCTCGGTTCTGAAATCAGGGGCAGAAATGAGTCCTGAAACTGCGCTTCGGGCTGCTCTGCGGCTTGGAAGCTCGTCTCTCGTGCTTGGGGAAGTCAGAGGTTCGGAGGTAAAAGTGCTCTACGAAGCAATGCAGGTCGGAAAAACCGGAAATTCGGTTATCGGGACAATTCATGGCTCTTCCATTGAAAACGTATACGAAAGAGTCGTGCATACCCTTGGCGTTCCTCCGGCGTCGTTTAAAGCCACAGACGCCGTAATTATCTGCTCCAGCATCAGGCTTGAAGGAACCATGAAGAAACTCAAACGTGTAAGTCGTATTGCAGAAGTTACCAATGTTGCAATCGAAAACCCTGAACCTTCTGAGATCTTTACGGATCTGATGAATTATGACGCTCCACAGGACTGCCTGCTTGCAGGAAAGGCCCTTGAACAGGGCCAGTCTGAACTGATAGGCAAAATTGCAGGGAAATGGGGGATTTCTATAGACAGGGCCTTAAAAAGCATAGAACTCAGGACAAAGATAAAAGAAAAGATTGCGATTGAAGGCCGCAAGAAACCTTCCCTTCTGGAGGCAGAGGCAGTTAGCCAGGCAAACAATATGTTCTGGTTACTTTCTGACTCCATGACAAAAAGCAAAGCCTACCAGAAAGAACATGAAATAAATTCAGAGTCCGATTCGGAAGACGATCTGGAAATACTTTATCGAAAATGGGAAACCTGGTTTGAAAATTTTGCCAGACAGGTAAAGGAATGAAAAATCTCTTAAAAGTAATAATTTGATCATTCAAATGTTTGTGATCATTTGAGACTACTTGAATGATTTGAACATTATTTGAGTAATCGTTTGGGGGGAGAAGCTTATAATCCGGGGAGAAATATGTCCGAAGAAAGAAACTGGTATGTAAAAGCCTGCAAAATCACTGCAAGGCGATGGAGGTGGACTATTCCTGATCCTGTTGCCTTCAGCAGAAAATGCGAAAAAAGTGTCAGTCCGGAGTACAGGGATGCTCTTATATTTACAGGTTTTGACCTGGAAGCCTTTGAAACAGTGTTATTTTCTTATGTGGGGACTTTTGCGACTTTAATTCTGCTTGTAGGGATAGATCTTCTTCTCCTTTTTTCCACAAGTTTTGATTCCAGGACACTTTTTGTTATGGGTACACTAACCTTTGTTGTCCCGCTTATTGTCCTCTGTTACCTGAGCGAGTACGTGAAAATCAGGGCAGGGTTTATGAAAATCTCCTCCCTTGGAGATATTCCAGAAATCCTGAGCTATATCGTAATGTACATGAAACTGGTTCCAAACCTTGAACATGCCGTCCTTTTTGCAGCCCGAAACTCCGAAAGGCCGCTTGCAAAAGACTTAAAAAAACTGGCATGGGACCTCAATCTCAGGATCTACAGCAGTATGGATGATGCCCTCCTTTCTTTTGCCGATCTCTGGGGCAGAAACAGTGAATATTTCAAGCGTTCCCTGCACCTGATCAAAAGTTCAACTTCCGAGCCTGATGAAGCCCAGAGGGTTATAACCTTAAACCGCGCTCTGGATATAAGCCTCGAAGGCACTGAGCGTCTTATGGATTCTTTTGCGGCAAAGCTGAAGACCCCAAGTTACATTCTCTACTCGATTTTCATTCTGATTCCTCTTGCCCTGGTAGCTCTCCTCCCTGCTGTCACGGTCGTGGGGATGAAGCCAGAGCTCTCAGATCTTGTGCTCCTTTATGACTTCGTTTTTCCTGCTCTCGCAGTAATATATTCGGAATATATTCTCATGCAAAGGCCGGTTGCCTTCATCCCGAAACAGATTCCTGATTCCCATCCTGACCTCTCAGATATTCAGCAGAGGAAAAGTTTCGCCATAATGCTGTCAGTCTTGGTCTTTTTGCTGATAGCTCCCTCAGGATATTTCCTGCTAGTATTGGGAAATCCTGGAGAAATGGTAGCAACTGAGCCTCTCGAAGGATACTTTACCCCAACTCTCCCATTTATTCTAGGAGGAACTGCTGGAATTTCGATTTACCTGTACTTTTCCTCTGTTCCTTACAAGAAAATCAGAGACAGAATTAAACAGATGGAGGTGGAATTTGCAGATTCCCTCTTTGTGCTCGGAAGGCGCATTTCAGAAGGAAAAGCCCCAGAAGAAGCTTTTGCTCATACAGCCAGGACAATGGAAGGTTCAAAAATCGGGGAAGCCCTTGGGGAAATTTCCATGAACCTGCTTAGCATGAGGACAAATCTCAAAGATGCTATCTTTGATACAGACTTCGGGGCCTTCAGGCATATTTATTCTGAAAGGATCCGAAATACCATGCTCCTTTTTACGGAAAGTGTGCACAAAAACCATGAAGCTGCAGGAGCTTCCCTTATTAAACTTGCAGACCACTTAAAAGAACTCAGTGAAGTCGAAGAACGAATTAAAAGTTCCCTTTATGATGTTACCTCAACCATGCGTACTACTGCAGTAATTTTTGCCCCTCTTATTGCAGGGATTACCCTTGCCCTTGCAGAAGTCATTACAAAGATTCTGGGCCAGGTGGCTGAAAGAGTTAACAGGATCCCTGCTGATCTGTCCGAAATGCCGGTTGAAATGGGCCAGCAGGCTTTTTCCCAATCCATTTCTCCGGATCAATTTCTGCTTGCAATAGGGGTTTACGTTGTCTTTATCAGTGCGATTCTTACCCATTTTGCAGGTTCAATAGAGTATGGGGGAGACCGCGAGCAGTTAAAATACGATCTTGCCTGCATGCTTCCCATCTCAATTACTGTATTTGCATTTTCTACCTCAGCTTCAAGGATTGTTTTCAGTGGGCTGGTCTGAAGCCGGTTCTAAATACCCTATCAATAAAAATTTAATAGCGTGACTAATAACAGAAATCCCATGATGACAGGCCAGTAAAGTACCTTTATGTAAATGTTGTCTTTTGTATCAATAAAGGGAACATACCTATTCGACGCAAAAGCTATAGAATTCAAAGAAACAACTATTATCGCAAGGTACAATATCCAGTAGAAATACTCAAGGTAGAGTATACCGCCTATTGGAATTCTGGACCTGAGGGAAGTGTGGGCAATGATAAGAGTAAAAAGAAGAGTGGTGCAGTAGGCCAGGACTGCATGTGAACTGAATCCGAAATGTTTTTTGCTTTCATCCTTGGTCGTTATCGTAAGTATTGCAAAAAGAAGAACAAATGCTACTATAATGAGCAGAAGATCAGAAACAAAAGAGGCCTTAAGGTTCCTTTTGATATCGACATTAAAGTGAAATTCGCATACATTGGAATTTGTAAAACTCCTTACTCCGAAAGTTGTAGTATAATGATTTACCCTATAACTGAAAAAACTTTTTTCTAGCTTCCAGCCATCAAGCACAAAAGAATGTCCCAGGCCAGGAAAGGTTTCTGGAACCAGGCTGTTATAGGAATAAAAGTCAGGAATGAAGATATTTCCTTCAGGATTGTTACTCACTATCCGGATCGATATCTCTTCCCTGGCAAAAGGATATTTTGAATAATCAAACTGCTGGCGTAAAGTAGTCTTAAAACGCCAGCCTATGATACCCTTATCTTTATCCACATAAGCTTTTTCAACTGTGCTTTCTTTTGAATCCGGAAAAATAAAATCAGGAATATCTCCCTCAGCCCCCAGTGCAGAAGTATTTTGCCAGATATATCCGGTTATTACGACATCATTGGCATCCAAAAACTCTATGGACTGAAGAAGTAATCCAGTAGGAATTATAGGAGTTGTCTGGCTTGCATTGGCATGTTGCAATACTGTAAAAGCCCCTTCCCTGTCGACAACAACAAGGTTACCGCTCTTAACATTAAGAGCGGGATTGTTCATAGCAAGGTACCACATGAAGCCTGTTCCCAGAATACAAAGTAATGAAAAAATAAGCGCGAGCAGCCATAACCCTTTATGATTGTACATGAAAATGGATACAAAAAGCAGGCACAGGAAGAATAAAAAAGCGAAAGTTGTGAATACAACAAGAATAATGGAATGTATCTGCTCCATTCTTCTGTTTATCAGAGTTTCTTCCTGAGGAAGAACAAGACCCAGAATCCAGTCTGTAGAGGGAATACTTTTTTGAAAAACCCAGTAGGATTTCCCTGTAAAGGAGTTCGTCCCACAGTACTCTTCCTTTGTCATATTCTTACTTATAAAATAAATATTAGGATCTTTTTTTGCAAGGTCGTGAATATTTCCGGCCAGATACTCTGGAACAGGATAAGAAATGATCATTCCCCTCCCGGAAATGACGTAACCGTAACCCGTATTTCCCAACTGAAGGCTTCCTACCTGCGCCCTCGCTTCTTCAAGAGAGTGACTTACACTCACCACTCCTGCAGCTTTTTGTCCATTGGTGTATTCTGCAAGATAAAAAGGAATCGAACAATCTATCTGATAATTGGCGTCTGCAATCCCGAAATAAGGTGAAATCCATACTCTGGATCCTTTTTTTAGAGCTTCATTGTACCATGCAGTGCTTTCACTGTCTTTTGTGTAGTCATATGTGAGCGGAGCGTACACGATCTCCGAACCATTTCTCCTGAAATGAGGTGCATAAAGCTTCCCGGCACGGGCATCAGGGGAATATGCAACGACGATACTATAAATCCTGGGATTTTTCTTCATTTCAGCCAGAAGGCGCTCCTTGAGCATAGAATTGTCTTTCAACTTCCCGGAACTAAGATCCTTTGCAATTCCTTCAGTAAGGACGTTTGTGTCGTTAAGGCCGCCATGAATGTTTTTTATGGCATGATCAGCTTTTTGCTGCGCATCTTCCTTTGCCTCTTCAAGAATTATTTTATCTGTCTTGCTGCTTTTATACTCATATCCGACATGTGCCAGTAACAAAAAACTTAGCAGGCAGAGTAGTGACGCAATACAAACTGCTATTTTCCGATGTTTGTTCTTGGTGGTTTTTTTATCTGCAGAAATAATCATTATTATTCCCATTGTGCAAACGAATGTAATAATTTGGATTCAAAGATTGCAGAGTTTATGATTATTTGTCCATTAAAAGATAGGTTAATTTTAAACTACCGCCAAATTGAAGTAATATATTTCTTTTTTTATGTACATCTGCGAAAAGTCGGACTTAGTATTAAGTTTATATATCTATTTTATATATCTCTTTTTATTTTAATTTATATCAAATCCAAGGCAAGTAATAGCTTCAAAAATTCAGGTTCATTTAACCTTTCGATTTTATTTTACTGAACTCCAGGTGAAGCGGAAATACCATCATTTCTAGTACTGCGATTCCGAAGTATGTTCATAAAACCTGACTTTTGAATCTACCCATTAATCACGAATTTCCTATTAAATAAGGAATTTATTTTGGAATCGAAGCACTAGCAGCACTAAGAAGCCTGCAGTCTCTCCATCTGGTGAAATGTTACAGGTTTGAAAGGAATTATCCCTGGTAAATCCAGAGAATTTTTTGGATGCTGTCAAAACAGGGTTTCTATTTTCAATGGCTCTTTTAATGTGAAATTTTCTACATAATTAATTTCTGAAATTTATTATTTTAACGAAAAATTGGCGTACTATTAATTTCGATTCTCATATTTTATGAAGTTGATTAAGTGTTGATTGTTAGAGACTTTGGACATAAGGAATATATTATGTTTGAAAGTTGTAATGTTTGGAATTCAGTCGGATGTGAAAGAAGCGATTGGAACCAAAATCCCTAGCAGAGTAAAAAGTCAGAATTAGGACTTATGCAATTGAACTGGAAATATCATGGTATTGAACCTTTAACTGTCTGAATCCAAATATTTACAGCAAACTTGTCAATGCTTTGATTTACTTTTCAACTGCATAAGGGCTATTTGGAGGTATGTAAAATGTCAAAAAGCAGACTTATATTTATAATTTTAGCGATTTTTACGCTAGTCGGAGCAGTTCCCCTTGTACTCGGTGATTCTGTTCAGAAAGCAACCTTAGTGGAGGAAAATATAACAATTACACCAGATTTAGCAACTAAAGAAGCTAAATTATTGATAGCACCCACAATCGATGTAGAATCATATTATGACTCGTATTTGTACGACGTGACAGTACAGACCATAGACACTGTAGACTATACAGGTTATACCAGTGTTGTTCTTGAAGACAGTGATGGTAATTATCTAGGCTGGTTCTGGATTAAAGCTCCAAACTCAACCCAGGAAGAAGAAATATATGATACATTATTACTGTCCAGACAACTTCATGACCCCGTAACCGTATACACAGATTGTGAGGGTTATATTTACAGGGTAACGTATTAACACAAATCTATAGACTTTTGGAAAAAGTCTTTGGGGACTGAATAATCATATAGGTTCGAGACTATCTGAAAAATAACTATAAGCCCCCTAAGACTTACTATCCAATTACTTCAGAGTTATTTATTTTTTTCAATTAAATCACATAAAATTTTTTAAAATTATCTAATGTAATTATAGACATTTTTGATTCTTCACCTAATTTCATTACTTCTTCAGTTTCGCTGATCCCCTGATTATATTATCCTTACTTAGAAACTTAGAGGTAGTGAAGGTCCAGAGAAGGCCTTTCAAATATTGATTCCAAAAGGCATTCTGATCTTTAATTGTCTCAGAGTGGATTCGAAGAATTTTTCTATTGACGAGTATCTTCTATTTAATGAAATCGCTTGAAATCTTTCCTTCTTGAATCACAATTTTGTCAATTGCAGATCCGATTTATTCAATTGAATATCTGCATTTTAGTTTATAAAGGCCATTTGGCAGCGAAATCAAAAATCTAATTTTCAATCTTACAGCCTTAAGCCTCTTTCAATCTTACAGTATTAAGCTTCTTTTTATACTCTTTATGATTCTTATGGGAAGTCATTACAATCAATCTAAAATCCTTAGAGTTTCTATTTATGCCTGCTTTAATTGAACCTATGTTCCTTTCAAGTTCTCTCTAATTTATATATTTTTAAAAATCTTAGGTTAAAAAGAAAAAATTTAAAAATAATTTGGAAAATTAAGATATCCAGCTTATATTTATCAAACATATAACGTAAACTACGGGGCATAAACTACATGGAAATGAAATATAAAACACATCGTATACTTTTAACTTCAATATCCTTTCTTTTATTTTTGAGTTTATTTTCGTCTATTGTATCGACAGTTACTGCGCAAGGTACCTCCTCTTCAGCTACATATGCATATATTACGAATGGAGGCAGCAATAGCGTCTCTGTAATTGACACTGCCACAAATACTGTTGCAGCCACTGTAAGTGTGGGCAGTAGTCCTCAAGGAGTTGCGGTTTCTCCTGATGGAACCCTGGTATATGTGGCCAATTTTGGTAGTGGTACAGTCTCTGTAATCGATACAGCCACAAATGCTGTTACAACCACGATAAATGCAGGGAAAAATCCTTATAGTGTTGCAATCACGCCGGATGGAACAAAGGTATATGTGACAAACTACGGCAGTAGAACTGTCTCTGTGATTGATACGGCAACAAATAGGGTAACGTCCACTCTGAGTGTAGGAAGTCAGCCTTTTGGAATTGCAGTCACGGAAAAAGAGGCATATGTGACAAATGACGAAGATCAAACTGTCTCTGTAATTGATATAACCACTGACACTGTTACATCAACTATCCATGTGGAAAACGAATTCCCAGGTGGAGTTGCAGCTGCAGGTTCAGAAATCTATGTGACAAGTGGAAATACAGGCAATGTCTCTGTAATTGACATTGCCACAAATACTATTACAGAAACGGTACCCGTAGGAGCTAAACCTCATGGGGTTGCAGTTTCTCCGGATGGAACAATGGTATATGTGGCTAACCTTGGTAGTAACAGTGTCTCTGTAATTGATACAAGCACAAAAGCTGTTGTAGCGACGGTGAAGGTAGGGAAAAGTCCTTATGGAGTTGCAGTTTCTCCGGATGGGAATGACGTATATGCAGTAAACGACCACGAAAACAGTGTTTCTGTAATTGATACGGACACTAATACAGTCAGAGCGACTGTAAAGGTTGGAGATCTCCCTAAAGCTCTGGGTCAGTTTGTAGGTACTATTCCTGTATCCGAAAAAACCTCCGGAACAAAAGAAGATGAAGACAACTCGACAGAATCAGAAAAAAGTACGGAATCAGAAAAAACTGAAATTACTCAAACGAACAATGTAAATTATTATAATAATACTCAAACAAATAATGTAAATTATTATAATAATCATACTGAAACAAATACTGTAAATTATTATGACAATGAACCTGCAGAAAAAACTGCAAATTCCGGATCGGAACATGAAAAAGACATTGAATCAGACCCTTCAAAAGCATCTTCCGCAAGTGTGAACCTTCACGGAGAAAAAACGAAAGTAGCTAAAGGAGAAGACATTTTGCTCAAGCTTTCAGCCGTGAATCTCATTACAAGACCTACAATGCACGTCCAGGCCATTATCATCCCTCCTTCGGGAATGAGTGTTTCTTCCACAGAGTTTGTTGAATCCGGTGCTGGTCAATATACGACTACATACGAGCTTGAACCCGGTAAGGGAAGGGATATCGAAGTAAGAATTGCAGCCAATCAGGTAGGAGATTTTAATGTTACAGGCAGGGTAGTTTACTACTTTGGGAATAACAAAAAAGATGGAGAAGATTATACACTTGATCTTCCTATTCAAGTAGAAGCTCCTGCTCCTCCAACCACGTATGAATCCGCTTCTGGACTCCTTAATTCAATACCCGAACTTAGAGCGCCAGGCCTTGTATTCATACTAATGCTGGTGTTTATTTTAAGAAAGAGTAGTTGAGATTAGATTGAATAGATTAAAATTAGATATATCTTACATTTTTCTGCAGAAAATGAGAAGATTAATTACAAAAGTTTCTTCTTTCATTTTCTCAGAAACTGTTAATTTTTTCTCTACAAACTTTCTTAAATTTGTCTTTTTTATTGATGTTTTTGAAGTATAAGCCATAATTGTGTTTTTGGAATAAATAATCCCAACACTTCCGAACAATCTCCTTATTTAGGTCTTGTTTTCCTATATTTGATTCCATTAGATACTTATTTACATCTTATTACTTTATTCAAGGTTATCTCCAAGATTTAGATTCTCTAAAAGTTTATTTGTTCTAAATAAGTTTCTTTAATACATTCGTATTTAAAAGTAAGTTTATATGTTAGCCAGTCAATTCCGGGGTTGTCAACTGGAGACAGCTGGTACGCCACTATAAAAAGTAGAACTTACAGTCTGAAAATCTAAAAGTTTGTATGATTTTCGTTTGAATTTAATGTGACTTATGCAGTTGAACTAGAAAATTGAACAGTTTAAAACCTCATACTCTCTAATCTCCAGGTATATTTCATGTTAATATTCCTTTTGTTTTTCATATCAAATGCATAAGTGTTTAATCGAAATAATTGAGATAGGTGATACGTTGAAAATAAAACATATGATAGCTATATTTCTTATTCTCGCAATCGTAATGCCTACCACAGCATTTGCTGCTACTAATACTGCGACAGCCAAAAATTCCCCTGTTAAAATCACTGTGACTAAACCTAGTTCGATGACCGCAAGAGCTGCTTATACCTGCGGACCCGGTATTAAAGAGGTAAGCCACACATTTTATTTCGGGGACGGCTTTTCATGCCACTGCAAGCACCGAACTCACAAATATCAAAAACATGGAACATATAAAGTTAAAATAGTTTTAAAGGCTACTAACGGAAAGACATACACAGATTATAAGGTAATAAAAGTATGAGTCACCTAGAGTAAAACAATCTTAGGTGGTTCTCTACCACCAATCTATTTTTAATTTATCACATCGGATTGGGCAAAAATATGAAAATATGAATCAATCTTGACGCCTGCGATTTGCAATCGCAAATAAAGTCAGAACTTACTTACGTTTCACTAGTAATTAAAGATACTTCCATTCACTCTACTAATAGCAGCATTTATGGCAAAGATATAAAAGGAAATTCTGTTGCTTATCTGGCAGGAATAATTACCGGACTTTTAATTACTTACTCGACTATCTAAACAGGAATTAAAAATTAGGTAAAGATAAGAGAATTAAAACCCCCTTATCAACGTTTTTTATATAAAATTTTGAGATTCATTTTTGGTTGTGTTTTTAATTTTGCTTTTTTATTTCCTCTGTCTTCTTTTGCGCAGCAATAAGCAAAGGATAGAGGCCACAGTACTGCTGATTTCAAATCCTGGCGCACTTTGACTTTCTTTCTGTTTTTCCTGTCCATCTTCCAGTTCTGCAGTAGTATTATTTTTATTAATTACTCCCGCTTCTGATTCAGGCTGCATCCCCGTTACAATATTTTGAGAATCTTTTTCTGTTCCTGTTATTGCAAAGGAGGAATATCCAGACACATTGGCTGTGAAATACAGGAATTTATCGTCTTCATCTGAGCAATTAACCGGAAGCTGTTCCCATTTTTTCTCGTTATACCAGTTCAAGGTTATTGAAGCCGGATCTATACTTTTATTCTGGAGCCAGGATTTTTCAACTTTGAAGCATATTACCGGATTTTCGATATTCTTTGAGCTTGCAATTCCTCCGTTACCTACCCACACATTAAAGGACTTGTAGACCTCGCCTGCAGGCAATTCGGGAACCAGGGAAGATTTTCCTTTCAGCATTTCGGCAATGGTTGTTGTTTTCCCCAAAGTTTTCTTTGCATCAAAGCTAACATACACGACACAGGTTACATTCTTTGTGAAATTAAACTCTACCTTTTTGCCGCTTGTGATGAAGAACTGTGAAAGCTCTTTAACTTCAACATTTTTTGCAGATTCGGGAGAGCCACCTGCACCTCCACCATTGCCTCCACTGCTGTGGCTGCTTCCTTTACTGGAATCGCTTTCGTCGCTGGAACTGCTGTCCCTGACGGTTATTGTAGAAGTTTTTGAAGAGGTACCATTTGCGTTGCTTACCGTCAGATTGACAGTATAGGTTCCAGAGGCTGTATATGCATAAACCGGATTCGGATCTACGGAATCGGCTTGTCCATCGTTATTGAAGTCCCAGACTCTTGATGTTGCATTCTGGGAATAATCATAAAACTGTACTGTCAGAGGGGTGTAGCCCTCAGTAATATTGCTACCAAAACTTGCAACCGGAGCATTTGGATCTGCAATGGAAGGCTCTATAACGATTATGTAATTTCCTTTCATCACTGTAGCGTTACTCGTAGCACTTTTCATAGTTAGACTGACGTCGTAATTTCCTGGCTTTGTAAATGTGTGTGTTGCGTTCATGGCATGTTCTGAAGTTATGCCATCGCCGAAGTCCCAGTGCCAGGATGCAGGTGCTAATCCAGTACTCGTGTCAGTAAATAACACAACTAAAGGTGCTGCGCCGGAAGTCACATTAGCAGAAAAATTTGCTATGGGTACTTCAGATTCGGCTGCAAGATCGCATACATAGATGCCTCTATCGCTGGTACCAGGCCCAAAGGTGGTGTCAAAGCCCCAAACAACTATGTTCCCGTACACATCCGGTGTCGTATAAACTTCTCTCGGATAATTATATATCGGTGTACTTTGTCCGGTAGGAATATCGTATACATACACACCCGCGTAGCCAAACTGGTCATTGCCAGATTTTGAATATACGATTCTGTTCCCGTTTATGTCAATGTGCGTCCCGGTATCATCGCCAGCATCAACGGCGTCAGGTATTAGGGTATTACCTGCATTGTCACTGGTGACATCTATAGTTTCTTTTGTATCGATGTTGTACATCGAAATATATCCCATTCTGGTGTAGAAGTCCGACCATATAACCTTGTTACCATAAATGTGTGGTCGGTAAAGATTACCGTCACGATGTCGGGCTAATATAGTCTCATTAGTGATAATATCATATACGTAGATACCTTCCGCGTCAATGCCGTCATAAGAATATGCTATCCTTGTATCGTATATGTCCGGGTCCGTACCATCTGTCACTCTAGTCTGTGTGGATGTAGATATGTCACGCATATATATTCCACCGTTTGCACTCCACACAATTCTACTGCCGTAAATAGCAGGTTTGCTCCAGCTGTCCACATCCTTTGTTATATACGTTTTTGCGGCAGTTGATATATCATATACGGCAAGCCTTGGTGTTCCACTGCTTCCATCGTACCACACTAATTTGTTTCCATAAATATTAGGATTGGATGCTGCAGAAGAATCAACTCTAGTATCTGTTTTGGTAGCCAGGTCATAAACATGAATAATACCACTATCTACCCAC
Source organism: uncultured Methanosarcinales archaeon (assembly GCA_964498825.1). Lineage (GTDB taxonomy): Archaea > Halobacteriota > Methanosarcinia > Methanosarcinales > Methanosarcinaceae > Methanosarcina. The sequence continues at coordinate 4,852 of CAZCKG010000011.1, read as the reverse complement.
ACAACTTTGTTACCATAGACAGCAGGATCAGATCCATTACCAATTTTTGTCACCTGTGCAGCTGACACTGCTGCTGAGGTTAAAATCAAAAACACAAAAAACAGGAGTGCTAAAGCTAAAGTTGTTGAGTACAGATTCCCCTTATTTTTCATTTATTTCCCCCAAAGTAACTTTATTTTTCAAAGTTAATGTACAGTTTACATGATTTAGATATTTTTTCAGGTTCTTCAATAATATCTAAATCTCCTAATAATGGAGTCAAATTAGTCCTAATTAGAACAACTTCTACATCTCACTATTAGGCTAAATATTCAAGAGACTAAGTAGATAATATATACTTTTACAAGTAAAATCTTTTCTAATCTTTATTCATATATATTTTTATTAAAAACTGAAATTACATACTTAAACTCGATATCAAAATTGCTTTAAGACCAACCGCCAATTGAAAAACTAAAAAGAACAGGCTATCTCAGGAATGTCATTATCACTAATATACAAAGTTTTCTCCATATACATAAAGAGACTTGGAGTGAGGAGTTTCCAGAAGGACGTCCCCGTAAATTCGTCTATGGTGAAATTAAGCAAGAGACAAAACTAATCTTGATAATTCTATCTCAAAAAAGTCCCATTGGCCTGGGAAATCTTTTGGACCCTGATATTCATGCAAATAAGAGAACTGAGAATGCTGAGGCTTTCCTGGAAAGTTTCAAAGAAATTATGGTCATGATCAATCAAAAAAACGAAGAAAATTAAAAAATAAATTCCATGTATGTCTAAAGATTAAAGAATATTCAGATACTCTTTTTATCATCACCAAATTTAAAAATTTAGATTTTTTTCAATAAAATATAGTGGTGGATGTCCACCACTTCTATTGCCGTAATTGCCATAGTGTTCTGGTTGTCGATCATGCTGTGTTCTTGCATATCAGGCTAAGTGTTTTTCCTGGCATCCTGGAAGTGTACGATACAGTTAATGTGTGGTGTTAATTCCAATCACTGCTGGTATATTGTTCAAACAAACATTAGTAGTCTGCTTGATTTCCGGTTTTCGTACTCGTAAACTGAACTTTAAGAGGACTACACCAGATGTTACATTATCATCGAAGTTAATGTCAATTTTTCGGGTTAGTCTGCAAGGTCGTATAAATAGATATCATTGCCAGTCGTACCATTTACATAGTTCTTATCTATTCCCCATACAACAGTGTTATTGTATACTTCTGGTGTCGTATAAACTTCTTCAGGATAATTATATAATTGTGTGCTTTGTCCTGTAGATATGTTATACACATATACCCCAGGTTTGCCTTCGTAATCATCAACGACTTTATTATATGCAATTTTATCATTTTGTATGGCAATATGTGTCCCTGTACTGGCACCGTATTCTTTTCCATTTGGGTCGGTGTCAAGTGGATGTGTGACGTCTATGATTTTCTTTGTTGACATGTCATACATTACAATATATCCCTGATGATTATATACGTCAGACCAGATTACTTTAGTACCCCATATATGCGGGATGTTTGGATCTCCACCTTCATTGACAGTTATTGTTTCTTTAGTATTGATATCATACATTCTGATAGTTATATCTACTTCGGGATCTTCCGAATAAGAGTAATACACCACTTTTGTGTCATATATATCAGGATTACTGCCGTTTCCTATTTTAGTCTGTGTGGCTGTAGATATATCTCCCAGATATACACTATCATTTGCACTCCAGACGATTCTGTTGTTGTAAATGGCGGGTTTGCTATATTGGTCTACATTCTGCGTGATGTAACTTTTTGCGGCTGTTGGGATATCGTACACAGCAAGTTTTGGTGTTTCGCTGCTTTCATCATGCCACACTAATTTATCACCATAAATATCAGGACTGGATGCTCCAGAAAAGCTAACCGTAGTGTCTGTTCTGTTGGTCAGGTCGTATAGATGAATAACAACCCCATTTGTCCATACTACCTTGTTACCATAAACAGCAGGATCGTATCCTGTACCAATTTTCGTTACTTGAGCCGCTGAAGCTACGGCTGAGATTAAAATCAAAAATAAAAAAACTAAAGCTGCTGAAGCTAACGCTATTGAACATAGCTTTCCCTTATTTTTCATTTGTTTTCCCCCATGTAGATTTATTTTTCAAAGTAATGTACATTCTTTACAGTTTATAATTCGGATATTTTTCAGGTTCTGTAATATCTGAATCATCTGGTTCTGTAATATCTGAATCATCTATTACTAAAATCACATTAATCCGAACCTGGACGAATATTTGCCCAGGCAATTGGTGATAAATCAGTAAAGAGACTAAGTAGATATTATATAATTTTTGTGAATAAAATATTATCTAACCTTTGTTATATCGATTTTCGCTATGGACTAAAATTACAGACTCAAATTCGAGATCAGTAATTGCTTTAGAACTGAAGTAATGGAAAATTAAAAAACAGTACTATTTCAGGGACATCATTATCAAGAATAGATAAAGTTACTAGCAGGTTCTGGCGGTTAAGTTCGAGATTTGGTTAATATCGAAAAATATTTGTATTAATCGTGAATCTGTAATTTCAGTTCTTGTGAAGAATTTCACTTGTATTAGTCCAATTTTGCAAAAAAAATGTAATTAAACCTCAACAGGTAAAAACATATGAGCAATAATCAGACTCCTGAGCAGAAAGCCAGAAACGATATAGATAGAAAGCTTCAAGATGCTGATTGGATAGTGCAGGAAAAGAGCAAAATCAACTGGAGTGTTTCTAAAGGAATTGCTGTAAAGGAGTTTATGACTGATGTGGGACCTGCTGATTATGTACTATTTGTTGATAAAAAACCCGTTGGGATTATTGAGGCTAAAAGGGACGAAGAAGGTCACCGGTTAACTGTTGTTGAGGAGCAATCCTCCGAGTATGCTTCAAGTAAGCTAAAATACCTCAACAATGACCCACTTCCTTTTGTTTACGAGAGTACAGGGGAAATAACCAGATTCACAGACTTCCGTGATCCTAAACCAAGATCAAGACCCATTTTTTCATTTTACAGACCTGAAACCTTTGGCGGGTATCTTAAAAAGAGGGCTTTGAGGGAAAGACTTCTGGATATTCCTGAATTGAAGACAGATGGACTTCGGGACTGCCAGATAACGGCAATTTCAAATCTTGAGAGTTCCTTTAAGGACAATCGTCCGAGGGCTCTTGTCCAGATGGCAACAGGTTCAGGGAAGACTTATACTGCTATAACTTTCATATACCGATTGCTAAAATTTGCAGATGCCAAAAAGATCCTGTTTCTTGTTGACACCAAAAATCTTGGCGAGCAGGCAGAACAGGAATTCATGGCTTACGTACCAAATGATGATAACCGCAAATTTACCGAGCTGTACAATGTGCAGCGCTTGCGTTCAAGTTATATCTCTTCAGACAGCCAGGTTTGCATTTCAACAATCCAGCGGCTTTACTCTATATTGAAAGGCGAAGAGCTGGACGAAAAAGAAGAGGAAAAGAATCCGGCAGAGGAAAGAAACTGGAAGCCAAAAGAACCGCTTCCTGTTGTGTATAATGAAAAAGTTCCCATTGAGACATTTGATTTCATAGTCATAGACGAGTGCCACCGTTCCATATACAATCTGTGGCAGCAGGTACTGGATTATTTCGATGCCTTTTTGATAGGCCTGACAGCCACGCCGGACAAACGCACTTTCGGGTTTTTCAATGAAAACGTGGTGAGCGAGTACAGTCATGAAGATGCTGTGGCAGACGGCGTAAATGTCGGTTATGACGTGTACACCATAGAGACTGAAATCAGCAAAAACGGGGCAAAGATAGCTGCGAGGGAGTTCGTGGACAAACGGGAGAAACTCACCCATAAAAAACGCTGGGAACAACTGGACGAGGATTTCACCTATACTGCTAAAAAGCTGGACAGGGACGTAGTCAATCCAAGCCAGATAAGACGTGTGATACGAACATTTAAGGATAATCTGCCTGAGATCTTCCCTTACAGAGAGGAAGTCCCAAAAACCCTGATTTTTGCCAAAAGCGACAGCCATGCCGATGATATTATTAATATACTGCGGGAAGAGTTTGGAGAAGGCAATGCTTTTTGCAAGAAAGTGACCTACAAAGCGGAAGAAGACCCCAAATCAGTGTTGTCAGCTTTTCGCAATGATTACAATCCCAGGATAACGGTTACAGTGGACATGATTGCCACGGGTACAGATGTCAAGCCTCTGGAATGCCTGCTCTTTATGAGGGACGTCAAAAGCCTGAACTATTTTGAGCAAATGAAGGGCCGGGGCACACGAACCCTGGGCTATGATGACCTGAAAAAGGTGACAAAATCGGCTATTTCGGCCAAGACGCATTTTGTAATTGTGGATGCCGTTGGCGTTACAAAGACAATGAAAACTGACAGCCGGCCCCTGGAACGCAAGAAAAACACATCTCTGAAAGACCTGCTTGCAGCAGTAACTTTTGGCGCTCAGGACGAAGATCTTTACGTTTCCCTGGCAAACAGGCTTGCAAGGCTGGGCAGGCAGATAAGTGAAGACGAAAGAGCTACTTTTGCCGAAAAAGCTAATGGAAAAACTATCAACCAGACCGTGAAGGACATGCTCAATGCATATAACCCTGATATAATCGATCTCAAAGCTTCTGAGATTAAACAGAGGCAGCCGGAAATTCAGGAAGCCGATGCAAAGAAAAAAGCGCAGGAAAATCTGATTGATATTGCCAGATCAACTTTTTCCGGCGAGCTGAACGAATATATTGAAAATGTCCGCAGGGTCCATGAGCAGATAATCGATACCGTGAACACTGACACCCTATTAAGAGCCGAATGGGACAAAG
>CAZCKG010000010.1:19976-23031 GCA_964498825.1 uncultured Methanosarcinales archaeon | reverse complement strand
TTTGCTCTACTTAGTTACTTTATTTGCTCTACTTAGTTACTTTAATTTGTTTCTAAATCTTTTTCTTGAATTTATCTTACAAGATTTTTTCAAAATCTCTTTCGTTAAGTGTTAAGTTTTAATTTCAGTTTTTAAATACATAAAATCTACTAACTGATCAGATTTTTAAGTTTTCTGAACATACTGGCTTTTAATTAAAAATATTTTTACAATTTTTCTTGAAGAGTTGAAAATTGCAACAGTATACTTAACAGATATAAAACTTAAAAAACCGCACATACTGAATGCAAAAAATTATAAAGCTATTAAGAAAGAATATAGGTAATAAATAAATAAGGTTTCACAGTATTAAGTACAATCCAATTACTGCTACTCAATAAGACTGAGGTTTACACAAATGGTTTCAATCAACAAAGAAAGCGTAATCGTACCTTTAGATGTCCCAAAAGCAATGCGTGAAACATATGCAAAGAACTATATGGAGATTACAAAAGGCACGGGTAGGCTCATGCTTTTTGCAGGAGATCAGAAAGTAGAGCATCTAAATGACGATTTTTACGGGGAAGGAGTACCTGAAGATGACGCTGATCCGGAACACCTTTTTCGAATAGCATCCAAGGCAAAAATAGGAGTTTTTGCAACCCAGCTTGGACTAATTGCACGTTATGGCATGGATTACAGAGATATACCTTATCTTATTAAAGTAAACTCAAAAACCCACCTTGTAGAAACTTCACAGGCCGATCCCTTTAGCAACCTCTGGTATGACGTTGACCAGGTAGCTGAATTTAAGGAGAACAGCGGGCTCAATATTCTTGGTGTAGGTTATACCATTTATCTTGGCAGCGAGTTCGAAGCCGAGATGCTTGTACAGGCTGCCCAGGTAATCTACGATGCCCACCAGCACGGAATGCTTTCAGTACTCTGGATCTACCCTCGTGGAACTGCAGTAAAAGACGAAAAGGACCCTCACCTGATTGCAGGGGCTACAGGCGTTGGAGCCTGTCTTGGATCTGATTTTGTAAAGGTCAATTACCCTAAAAAGGAAGGGGCAAAATCGGCTGAGATCTTCAAAGAAGCTGTCAAAGCAGCCGGACGTACCAGAGTTGTTTGTGCAGGTGGCACGAGTGATGAGGCTGAAGCTTTCCTGAAAAAGTTATATGACCAGATCCACATCTCAGGAGCTCAGGGGAACGCAACAGGAAGAAACATCCACCAGAAATCCCTTGAAGAAGCTGTTCGCATGTGCAATGCAGTTTATGCTATAACTGTTGAGGACTCAAGCGTCGAACAGGCCCTGAAAATATACAAAGGGGAATAAGAGAATTGCATAAGAGATAATGCCTGAATAAATGAAGTGAAATCTTGCGAAATGGATAAATCATTTACCTAATCCTGAAAAAAGGAAACGTCGATCCAGAAATTTCAAAGAATTATCAGGAAAAGGGTCAATTGAAAAAATTAAATCTTGGAAGGTCGTGTGAACATGCAAATTCCGGACCATAAAACAAAAATCGTCTGCACTATAGGCCCAGCTTCATCTTCCGAAGAAATGATAAGGGAACTTATGCTTGCTGGCATGAACGTGGCAAGGATCAATTTTTCTCATGGGGACTTCGAAAGCCATGGAGAAGTGATCAGAAGAGTCCGCAAAGTCGCAGAAGAGCTTGACAGAACAATCGCTATTCTTGCCGATCTTCCGGGCCCGAAAATCCGTATAGGCAAACTGGAAAAAGAACCACTCATGCTCCATAAAGGAAATCTTGTGACCCTTACTGTTGAGAACTTTTCTGGAAATTCTGAACGTATTCCCGTAAGTTATAAGCAGCTTCCGGAGAGTGTTGCTCCTGGGAGCCTTATCTACTTAAGTGACGGATTTATCCAGCTTCGCTGCCTTGAAGTCTCCGGAAAAGACGTACTCTGCGAGGTCCTTATCGGAGGACAGCTTTATTCACACAAAGGGCTGAACCTGCCCGGAGCAAAGATTTTTCTTGATCCGGTAACTGAGAAGGATTTCAAAATTCTGGAATTCGCCCTCAACGAAAAAATTGACACCTTTAGTATCTCTTTTGTAGAAAATGCAGATGATATCCGTAAAGTCCGGGACTTTGCAGCGGCCAGAGGAAAATCCGTATATATCGTCGCGAAAATTGAACGCAGACAGGCTGTGGAGAATATTAAAGAGATTCTTGAAGTAACAGATGCTCTCATGGTTGCCAGAGGCGACCTTGGAGTTGAGATTCCTATTCAGGAAGTTCCCTCTGTCCAGAAAGAGCTTATTCAGAGTGCAAAACTTCTTGGGATTCCCGTAATTACAGCTACTCATATGCTGGCTTCCATGACAGATAACATAAGACCTACCCGTGCAGAAGCGACAGATGTAGCCAACGCAATCCTTGATGGAACAGACGCGGTCATGCTTTCGGAAGAAACGGCCGTTGGTCATTATCCGGTGGAAGCTGTTGAGATGATGGCAAAAATTGCAAAAACAACCGAAAACTGGCGTTCCCGAACAAAATGGGGGCTCGATACAATGATTAAGGGTATCACAGCCAGGGAAATGTCAGTAGATGAAGTAATAACCTTCCAGGTGTATGAAGCCCTGCAAAAACTGCCTATTGCAGCCGTACTGACTCCAACAAGAAGTGGTGCAACTCCTCGCAGAATTTCTCGCTTCAAGCCCGACCCCTGGATCCTTGCTTTCAGCCGCATTCCGAAAACCTGCAGCTTCCTTTCTCTATCCTACGGAGTCTATCCTGTTACTGTGAGGGAAACAATTGAAAACTGGGAGGAGGAAACAACAAAAATAGCTGAAGAAATGGGATTTGCAAAGAAAGGAGACATTGTGGTTCTTACTCAGGGCCCTTCTTCAGGAAAACCCGGAGGCACAAATATGCTCAAAATTTTGACTCTGGACTGAAAAAAGAGGATTGTAACTGTTACTTAAAAATCAGGACCCTTCATTAAAATCCTATATGTCGCGAAATATTTTTACACAGCGAAAAAAATATATAGAAAGCTCTTTTAAGGCAGTACATAAAGATCTCAAAAATAT
>CAZCKG010000010.1:0-19876 GCA_964498825.1 uncultured Methanosarcinales archaeon | reverse complement strand
GAAAAAAATATATAGAAAGCTCTTTTAAGGCAGTACATAAAGATCTCAAAAATATATTCTCTACTTTCAGAATAATACCCCTTATATTATGAGGTTTCATTGATGAAACAACGAAAAGACCCAGCAACAAAAAACCAGAAGTATCTGGCTATTTTTTTGGCCGCAACAATGGTTCTGTCAGCTTGTGCGGTACTTATTCAGAGCTTAAATGACGATGACAATAGTACGAATAACACTTCTAATCCTGAAGCTGTGGATAATTCCACAATATCGTTTTCTCAGATTCCGGGAAAACAAGTCTATCATAAGTTCAATTCCATCGCCGACGGCGTGAACATGTCTCCAGAAGGAATGATAAGTGCAAGTTATGTAGACCTTCAGAAAACAACAGGAACTCCTCTTGAAGCAATTTTCGGAAATGTAACGAGTATGAAATCTATCTACAACGCTGATGTCACAAAACGATACAGCGCAAGTTATCCTGATGGAAGCGGTTTCGAATTGCACCAGATTCCGGAACAGAAAATTTTAGTTCCCTGGGGTGCAGCTCCTTATGATGGTTATAATCTTCTTGCAAGGACAAATAACACCTATGATATATGGAACGTAGTCGGAAGTCCTGTAGTTTTTGGTCCACGAGAGAGCGCTGAAAAAGTAATAGATGTGCTGGAAGGAAACGCTACATCTTCAACTGAATACGGCCAGATTTTGAACCTGGTAAACCCTGAGAATGTAATCTACCAGGGAATAGTAACAAAAACCAATCTAACGGATATCCCCGCTGACCAGTATTATACGGACCTCAAAAAACTGGATAACGGCAGTTACACTCAGACAGCCATTTTCGTTAACCCTGAATCCAACGTAACCAAGAACATCGAAACCTATCAGGCAAATTCAAGCGAACGCGGAGTGTCTTATAGCGTAACCACCTCAGGAAATATTACCAAATTGGAAATTACCTCTGACTTTGCAAACCTGTTAAATGAAACTCAACTGCTTTCATTATAACAGGCAATTTTTAATTTTTAAAAAAACTTCCAATTTTTTTATTTTTACTCAGTATTCGGGATTTTTTCCGTCATTCTAACACTTTACCTGATGAACATGATTATCTATTTCTACCTTCCAGACCAATTTCTTAATGGGGATTGATATCTTTGAGTTTTCTGGACAAGTTATTTAAAAAGAAAATCGAAGGAAAAACCGTAGAGGAATGGTATGGGCTTGCCGTAGGGGAAACGGATCCTGAAAAAAAAATAGAATATTTTGATAAGGTTTTGGAGTTAAAACCCGATTTTGCAGGAGCCTGGAACCTCAGAGGGCTTGAATTCGTGATTCTGAAAAGGTATGACGACGCTATTGCTTCTTTTGATAAAGCACTTGAAATAAGGCCCGTTTACCCTGAAGCCAGGTATAATAAAGAAGACGCCGAAACCGAGTTAAGGAAGATAAAAGCAGCAGAAGGAAAATCCTGAGAAAAGGGAAAATTTTCTATTTCCAGTATTTATTATTGCCTTAGTATCATTCAAATTCTAATACTCACTGCTTTTTCTCTATTTTACCTTATATTATTCAAATTAGAATACTCACTGCTTTTTCTCTATTTACCTTATATTATTCAAATTAAAATACTCATTATTTTTTTCCTCTATTCAAAGCCTGAAGCCCCAATTTCACAGGCCCCGGAAGTTTTCCGCACTGCATGACTTTTATCTGCTCAGGGGAAATAAACTTGAAAGCAGCGTTCATTAGAGAGTCGGATTTCATGATCCCGTCCATGAGCTGCCTTGCCTGAACCGAGGTCTCAAGTGCTGAACCGAATTGTTTCCTCCAGCGCCTCTCGTAATCCTGCAGTTTGCATCCCCCGACTGCAAACGAAGCTGCAGTTTCACCTGCCGTTTTACCTGCAATAATTGCGGGAGGAATACCGCCCCCATTAGTTGCAATCACGTGCCCTGCTGCATCCCCCACGATGAGAGAATCGTCTGTAGCAGTTATCTCAGGGGATCCGCTTACAGGGATGATACCTGCAATAATATTTGTGATAATACCTTTTTTCAGCTTGCGACTGGCTAAAGGATGATCCCGTATAAAGCGACTCAGGTATTCTTTTGCAGGAACCCCTTTTTCAGCCATTCCGCTTCGAATCCCTATGCCTACGTTTGCCCGATCTTCACCTTCCGGAAAAATCCAGGCATATCCTCCGGGAACAAAATCTTTTCCGAAATACATCTCAAGAGCATCAGGATCGATATCAACATTTCTTACTTGATATTCAATGGCAACAGAAGTCTCTTTTGATTCCGATTTCCAGGAGAGGCCCTTTGATTTTGCGACTAAAGAATTAGGGCCGTCAGCCCCGATAATCGCTTTTCCTTTGACAGTGTGTTTCCCAAAGAATCCAGATATTTCAACATTTGTGCCTTCCACTTTTGTCACGCGGGTCTTGACCATCAACTCAGCCCCGGCTTTTGCGGCCTGTTCAGCCAGAAACTGGTCATATCTGCGCCTATCAAGGATAGCGCCTTTGACGGCGAATTCTTTGACTCTGCAATCCGGGGGGATAATGCGCTGAGTTTTGATATGCTGGAGCACACAGGAATCAGGATAATTTATAAGGGAATCCGGCAATTCAGCATCAGGAAGAAGAGCTTGAACTTCCGAAGCATCAGGAAGAAAACCTGCACACTGAATAGGGTCGCCGATTTCCTTTTTTTTATCAAGAAGAAGAACAGAGGCTCCATTCTTTGCTGCATAAAGAGCAGCAGTGGAACCTGCAGGGCCTGCACCCACAACAATGATATCGTAAGAGGCTTCTGGAATCATGAAAACGTCTTCCGGTTATTTATTTTGCCTCTTCAATGTACAGATAAATTGTTTATAAATACTTTCCTGAACCTGAGAAAAAGAATGATAAAAAGAAGTAAAAGAGTACCATGAAGATGAAAAATGCAGAAGATGAAAAATTCGGAAGATAATAAACTCTAAAAGAAAATAAGCAGACCTAAATAAAAAATAGTTAATACTGAAAAGAAACTTAAAAAATGTGTAAAAAATTCACGGCGCTTTATGGCGCCGCTATTATATTTAAACAATTAATTTACTTTTCTCAATTCATATTATTGTTCACTTTCTTCTGTACAGGAATACCCCAAGCAGGCCAATGACTCCGTAAATCATTTCGAATCCAGGAGATTCTTTTTGTGTGCTTGTGCTTTCCTCATTTTCAGTCTGCTGTTGAACTTCTTCTGTACTTTCAGTATTGTCCGGGATCACTTCAGCATCAGATTCAGGTTGTGTTTCAGTGACATTTTCTTCCACTGAGCTTTCATTCACTTTATCGGTTTCATCATTGTTGGAAATTACCCGAGCAGTACCGGTTCCACCGCTGCTTCCGCTTCTGTGACTGCTGCTTCCGCTGCTACTGCCACCATTATCGTTATCGTTGCTGTTGTCGTTGTTGCTGGAATCCTCTTCTTCAGTGTTATTAGTTTCATCATCAACAGTTGTGTTGTCGGATTCAGAATCTGTACCCTCTTTCAGGTTATTGGGAATGACTATTGGCACTCCAATACTGCTGGTTTCGTCTGAAAGCTCATTACAGCTTACAGTTGCAGTATTGTCGATATAACCGTCTTCTCCACCATTACTGTCTATGTCCTCCTGAATCACAGTGTAATTTCCTGTGTAGACCCAGAGTTCACCAACTGTAAGAACTCCATCAGCAACTTTTGATTCTACAGGGCCTTCAAGAGAAATCATTGGGTCGTTTACTGAAACGCCGGTTAAATCGACTTTTCCATCATTCTTTACCGCAATCTGATACTCTATTATGTCTCCAGCTTCGTTGATTATGCAGTCCCCGATATTATCAGTTCCAATTGCTGATTTGTAAATGCGCAAGTATGCATCATGAGCAATCGGCTGACTTACACTGCAATCTTGGCTTGGAAGTTCGTTACAGCTTATTGTTGCGGTATTTTCTATAGCTCCATCTCCTCCACCGTTAGTGTTAATGTCTTCCTGAGTAACGGTGTAGTTTCCGTAGAATTTCCAGATTTCTCCAACGTTCAAAATTCCAGGATCAGAGTCGTCTCCAGTGGGTTCGCTAAGTGAGGTCAGAGTATCATTTACTGAAACTCCAGTAAGGTCAATATTACCATCATTCTTTACCACGACTCTGTATCTAATGATATCTCCAGCGTCGTCGACTATACAGTCTCCACCATTATCGACTTCAATTACTGACTTGTAGAAACAGTAATCCGGATTTTGTTCTACAGGAACTTCAGCACTGTCATTCATTGGATCCAGTTCATCACAGTCAACAGTTGCTGTGTTGTTGATGAAGCCATCTCCGTCGCCATTACTGTTCAGATCGGACTGAAGAACACTGTAATTTCCAAAGTAAGTCCAGATTTCTCCTACTTCAAGAATCCCATCAGCATTCAGGGATTCTGTAGGCGTTTCAAGCGTAACCAAAGGGTCCTCAACACTTACATTGTTAAGATCAATGTTTCCTGCATTGTTAACGTCTATCTGATAGCTGATTACATCTCCTGCAGAGGTTACGTTTGCTTCAGGTCCATTTTCAGCGACATCTATGACTATTTTGTCAATAGTGTAAGCAGGGTTCTGTTCAACAGGAACTGCAGCACTGTCATTTATTGGATCCAGCCCATCCCAGTAAACAGTTGCTGTGTTGTTGATGAAGCCGTCTCCGTCACCATTACTGTTCAGATCGGACTGAAGAACACTATAGTTTCCAAAATAAGTCCAGATTTCTCCTACTTCAAGAATTCCATTACCTTCTTCCAACGAGTTCTGGAATGTTTGTGTTGATTGTGTTAACTGTGGTAATGGATAATGTTCAAATGGTCCTGTAAGCTCAATCAGAGAATCATTAACACTTACATTGTTAAGGTCAATGTTTCCTTCATTTTCCACGTCGACCTGATAACTGATGATATCATCCGCAGCAGTTGCATTTGCATCAGGTCCTTTCTCGGCCACATCAACAACAGTTTTGTCAATGCTATAAGCAGGATTCTGTTCTACAGGAACTGCAGCACTGTCGTTTTCCTGATCCAGCTCATCACTGTCAACGGTTGCTGTGTTGTTGATGAAACCGTCTCCATCACCATTACTGTTCAGGTCGGATTGATTGACAGTGTAATTCCCAAAGTAAGTCCAGATTTCCCCTAATTCAAGAAGTCCATTAAGAATCTTTGACTCCGAGTCTTTAGAAAGTTCAACAAGAGGGTCAAAAACGCTTACATTGTTAAGACCGATGTTTCCGTCATTTGTAACATTAACCTGATAGTTGATTATCTCTCCTGCAGCAGTTGCGTTTGCGTCAGGACCGTTTCCATTAACATCAATAACAGTTTTGTCAATAGCGTATGCAGGATTCTGTTCTATAGGTACTGCAACGCTATCGTTTTCCTGATCCAGCTGATCACAGGAGATAGTAACTGTGTTATTAATGAATTTATCTCCATCACCATTACTGTTCATATCCTCTTCAGTAACAGTATAATTTGCAGTATAAGTCCAGCTTTCACTAACATTTAGAGTTCCTGAACCCTCACCATCTCCGACTGGATCTTCAAGAGTAAACAGAGAATCAGAGACATTCATATTTGTAAGGTCGATATTTCCATCATTGGCTACGTTAACCTCGTAGGTTATAATATCTCCTACTTTTGTCACATTTGCTTCAGAACCGTTTCCAGCAACGCCAACGACTTTTTTGCTAACACTATAATCAGGATTATATTCAAGAGGAACTTCAGCACTGTCATTTACCGGATCGAGAAGATCACAGTCAACACTTGCTGTGTTGTTGATGAAGCCGTCCTCTCCGCCTTTAGTATTCAGATCGTCCTGGGTAACACTGTAACTTGCACTGTAAATCCAGCTTTCTCCTACATTGAGAGTTCCCACATCTTCCTCGTCTCCGACTGGTGCTTCAAGAGAAGTAAGAGGATCGGAAACAATTGCATTGACAAGGTCGATGTTTCCAGTATTGCTGACGTTAATCTGATAGCTGATTATGTCCCCAGATGTTGTTGCATTTGCTTCGGGACCATTTTCGGCAACACCTGTAACTGTTTTATCAATTGTATATGAAGGATTCTGTATTATAGGTGCTTCAACACTATCACTTATTGGATCCAGCGCGTCAATGGTAACACTTGCTGTGTTGTTAATGACTCCAGATCCGGTACCGTTAGTGTTCATATCATTCTGTGTGACAGTGTAACTTGCAAAATAAATCCAGGTTTCTCCTGCGTTGAGATCACTATCATTAGTTTGTGACTCTAAGGGCTCTGAAGTAGCAACAGTTGGATCTAAATCATCGGTAACGATTACGCTTTCCGGAGTGGTTTCTCCAGAGTTTGTCACATCAATCTGATAATGAATTATATCTCCAGCTTTTGTTACATTTACTTCAGATGCATTTCCAGAAATATCCAGAATAGTTTTTTCAACTGTGTATGGTTCGGCAGATGCTGTCGACACAAATAACATTGTGACAAATATGCTAACCAATAATAAAGACATAAGTAAAGGCATTTTTCGCTTCATAGCATCATCCATTTTTGGTATGGCAGCAGCCAATCGACCGCTCATAATCCTAGTTTTTAATTTATTATTCAACCATCCACCTCTTATTACGAAGGTCAGTGTTTGTCGAAGTGATAGCATAGGCTAACCAAACAACAATTCAATCTCCCATTAGTGGAACATACACACTTCTTTCAAATTTGATGGAAAAATCATCCAGTAAGAGAACATACAAAAATTGTAATAATATACGAAATTGAATGTTCCTCTTGAATATATTCTAAGATTTGATCAATTCATAAATTTCCAATATTATGTGAAATTTAGTCTGTACCACCCAATTCGAGAAGATGAACCACTCAACTTCCATACAGAATAAATTAGATGAGAGATTACTTTATCAATATTAAGTATAAGAAATAAAAGGATAAATATATTTCTATTAGAAAATATGAGAAAACATATAAATAAATAAATGATCTTGTCGAGAAACATTAATTTTCAACTATTATAAATTTAATAATGTTGACCACATTACTTAATATATAAAATGATTTTCTGAAAGAGAATTGAATGAGAAAATTCCAATTGTATTTTAATTGTATTTAACAGATTAAGCTCACAATTTGTCATATCTGAGGAGCTCCAGTAACATACAATGACAAAAAAGAAATAAAGTTGCAAAAAATTATCAAATCTGACAAAGCATAGTAACATCCCGCCTGCCAGATTTGATCAGTGTTTAGTTATATTATCTTCTTCTATACAGGAATACAGCAAGAAGGCCAGTAACTCCGTAAATCATTTCAAATCCAGGAGTTTCGTTGTTCGTACTTGTGTTTCCTTCATTTTCAGCCTGCTGTTCCACATCTGCTTCTGCACTTTCAGTATTTTCCTGAACATCTTCAGTGCTGGATTCGGAATTTACTGCATCGCTGGTTTCTGTTGTTGCGGTATTGGCAACTATTGCAAATGGAGAGAATCCAGGAGTTTCTGCTGTGAAATAAACATATTTGTCGTCTTCACTTAGCAGAGTGGTTGGAAGTTCATTCCATTTCTTGTCACTGTACCTGCTCAGGATTATTGAAGAGGTATCTATTCCTTTGTCCTGCAACCAGGCCTTTTCGACCTTGAAACCAATTACAGCATTTTCAATATTTTGAGAAGTTGCAAACCCGCTGTTTCCAACCCAGATATTTAAGGATTTATAAACTTCTCCGGAAGGCAGTTCTGAAACAAGTGTGGATTTGTTTTTCAGCATTTCAACAATAGTTGTTGTCTTGCCGGCTGTCTTCTTTGAATCAAATGTGATGGATGTGACAGAAGTGGCATTCTTAGGGAAGTTAAAAGTGACAGAATTTCCACTTGTGACAAATGCCTGTGAAATCTCCTTTACCTCAACGTTTTTGGCAGGCTCTGGAGACAAACCTGCACCGCCGCTTCCACCACTACTTCCGCTACTGCTACTGCTGCTACCTCCGGAACTACTGTCGCTATCGCCACTGTTGTTATCACTTCCCGAGCTTCCATCATCCGTATTGTTAGAACCGGAATCTATACCAGAGCCAATTGTTCTGGGAAGAATGATTGGAACGCTTATGCTGCTGGTTTTGTCTAAAAGCTTGGTGCAGCTCACAGTTGCAGTATTATCTATATAGCCATCATCTCCACCATTACTGTCCAGATCCTCCTGGGTTACAGTATAGTTTCCGGTGTATTTCCAGGTCTCTCCAACGTTCAGAGCTTCAGGGCATACATCATTTCCAACAGGACCAGTCAACTGAATCAGAGGATCGCTTACTGAAACTCCAGTCAGGTCTACTTTTCCGTTATTCTTAACTGCAATCTGATATTCAATCACATCTCCAGCTCTATTGACTATGAAATCTCCTCCATTGTCGACTCCGATCAGAGATTTGGATATCACCAGACTTCTCTTCTGGACAATAGGCTGCTGTACACTGTAACTTTCGTTTTGCAGCCCGTTGCCGCTTACATCTACGGTATTGTCAATGAAGCCGTCTCCTCCGCAGTTACAGTTGATATCATCCTGGGTGACAGTGTAATTTCCATCGAATCTCCAAGTTTCTCCAACATTAAGAACTTCAGGATCAGTATCGTCTCCAGCAGATTTTATCAGCTGAATAAGCGGATCGTTCACTGAAACACCAGTAAGATCCACATTTCCTTCATTCTTCACTGCAATCCTGTACTCTATTATATCTCCGGCCCTGTCGACTATACCGTCTCCGGCATTATCTGCTCCGATTACAGACTTGTATAGTGAACAATCAAAGATCTGCTCGACAGGTACCTCAGCACTGTCATTTATCGGATCCAGCAGGTCACAGTCAGCGGTTGCTGTGTTATTGATGAAACCGTTACCTTCACCATTACTGTTCATATCAGACTGATTGACAGTATAATTTCCAAAGTAAGTCCAGGTTTCTCCAACATTCAAGATTCCATCACCATGATTATATCCCTGTACAGTTTCTGGTGATTGGAAGAGCTTGTAATGACCTGTATCTCCATATGGACCCGTGAGAATAATCAGAGAATCATTGACACTTATGTTGTTAAGATCAATGTTTCCGTCGTTTGTCACATTAATCTGGTAGCTGATTACATCTCCAGCAAAGGTTACATTGCTTTCAGAACCTCTTCCGGCAACATCAACAACGGTTTTATTAATGCTGTAAGCAGGGTTTTGCTCAACAGGAACTTCAGCACTGTCATTTATAGAATCAAGCTGATCACAGTCAACAGTTGCTGTGTTGTTGATGAAACCATCATCTTCACCATTGCTGTTCAGATCAAACTGATCGACTGTGTAATTTCCAGAGTAAATCCAGCTTTCTCCCACATTGAGAGTCCCATTATCTCCAGTATCTTCAGCTGGCCCTGAAAGTTCAATCAGAGAATCTGAAACGCTGACACCTGTAAGATCAATGTTTCCATCATTGGTCACATTAACCTCGTAGCTGATTATGTCTCCTGCAGAAGTTGCATTGGCTTCAGGTCCTTTTCCAGCAACATCAACAACTGTTTTGTTAATGACGTAAGAAGGATTCTGTTCGACAAATACTTCAGCACTGTCATTTTCCTGATCCAGTTCATCACTGTCAACGGTTGCTGTGTTGTTGATGAAACCGTCTCCATCACCATTACTGTTCAGGTCGGATTGATTGACAGTGTAATTCCCAAAGTAAGTCCAGATTTCCCCTAATTCAAGAAGTCCATTAAGAATCTTTGACTCCGAGTCTTTAGAAAGTTCAACAAGAGGGTCAAAAACGCTTACATTGTTAAGACCGATGTTTCCGTCATTTGTAACATTAACCTGATAGTTGATTATCTCTCCTGCAGCAGTTGCGTTTGCGTCAGGACCGTTTCCATTAACATCAATAACAGTTTTGTCAATAGCGTATGCAGGATTCTGTTCTATAGGTACTGCAACGCTATCGTTTTCCTGATCCAGCTGATCACAGGCGATAGTTACAGTGTTGTTGATGAATTTGTCCCCTCCGCCGTTACTGTTCATATCTTCTTCAGTAACAGTGTAGTTCGCAGTATAAGTCCAGTTTTCACCTACATTTAGAATTCCTGAATCTTTATCATCTCCGACTGGATCTTCAAGAGTAAACAGAGAATCAGAGACATTCATATTTGTAAGGTCAATGTTTCCATCATTGGTTACGTTAACCTCATAGGTTATAATATCCCCTACTTTTGTCACATTTGCTTCAGATCCGTTTCCAGCAACATTAATGACGGCTTTGCTAACGTTATAAGCAGGGTTATATTCTACATGGACTGCAGCACTGGAATTTACAGATTCAAGCTGGTCACAGTCAATGCTTACAGTGTTGTTAATGAAGCCGTCTCCATCACCATTGCTGTTCAGGTCTGTCTGGGTAACGTTGTATGTGACTGTATAGTTCCAGTTCTCACCCACATTGAGAACTCCTGCATTCTCCTCATCTCCTTCTGGCTCTCCCAGGGAAATAAGAGGATCGGAAACATTTACATTAGTAAGGTCAATGTTTCCATCGTTAGTCACGTTAATCCAGTAAGTGACTACATCTCCAGCAGAGGTTGCATTTGCTTCAGAACCCTTTCCGGCAACATCAACAACTGTTTTGTTAATGCTGTAAGCAGGATTCCATTCAAGAAGAACACTGGCATTGTCATTTATCGGATCCAGCAGATCACAATCAACAGTTGCTGTGTTATTAACGAATCCGTCCTCTTCACCTTTAGTGTTCAGGTCTTCCTGGGTAACATTGTAACTTACGTTATAGATCCAGCTTTCTTCTGGATTGAGAATTCCATCTTCAATCCATGACTCGGAATGTTCATTGACCTGAACGAGAGAATCATTAACCTGTACATTTTCCAGATCAAGATTTCCAGTATTTGTTACGTTAATCTGGTAGCTAATTACATCTCCGGCAGTGGTGGCATTTGCTTCGGATCCGTTTCCGGCAACATCAAGAACTGTTTTGTTAATGGAGTAAGCAGGGTTCTGTTCTACCTGGACTGTAGCATTGGAGGATTTCTTTCCTGCTAATACGGTTTCTGATTTCTTTACTCCCCCATAGAAGAAGCCAGTAGCTGTATTGTTGATGAAACCGTCTCCTCCTCCATTATTGTTGAGATCGGACTGATTAATAGTATAAGTCCCGGTATAAGTCCAGTTCTCCTGTGGATCAAGGATTTTATTAGCAGCGCCTGACTCGATTGGTCCTGTAGTGGCAATTAAAGAATCGTGAACGGATACAGGTTTAAATGGCAAACTGCCGTAGTTTGTCAGGTTAATCTGGTAAGTAATCTTATCTCCGGCGGCGGTGGCGTTTGCTAAAGGACCTTTACCCCCTACATCGGTAACAGTCTTGTTAACCAAAAATGGAGTCTGGTCGATATATACTTCAGCGTCATCTGAGATCTCTTCAAGCTGGTCACAATAAACCGTTGCAGTGTTGCTTATAATTCCCTCTTCTTCTCCTTCACCCTCATAATTTCCGTTACTATCTATATCTTCCTGAGTAACGGTGTAATTTCCTGTATAGGTCCAGTTCTCCCCGGGATTGATAATTCCATCAGTAATCAGAGACTCAACAGGATCTGCAAGAGAGATAAGAGAATCAGAAATATTTACATTTGTCAGATCAAGGTTTCCTGTGTTTCTAACGTTGATCTGATAGCTAATTACATCTCCAGTTTTTGTTACGTTTGCTTCAGGGCCATTTCCTGCAACATCGGTTACTGTCTTATTAATAGTGTAATTGGGACTCTGCTCTACAGGAACTGCTGCACTGGAAGATTTAAATCCAACAAACCCGTCGTTTGGCTTAATTCCTCCATAGAAATAAGCAGTAGCTGTATTGTTGATAAACCCATCTTCATCACCATTGGTATTGAGGTCGGACTGATTGACAGTGTAATTCCCGGTATAGATCCAGCTCTCTCCAGGATCGAGGATTTTGTTAGAGGCGCCTGATTCCGTTGGGCCTGTAAATGTATTCGTAGAGAGAGAGTCATAAACTGATACAAGCTTAAATGACAGACCACCGTAGTTTGTTACATTTATCTCATAAGTGATCACATCGCCGGCAGCAGTGACATTTGCATCAGGACCTTTTCCGGCAACATCTGTAACAATCTTGCTAACAAGATAAGGGGTCTGATCAATATGTGCTCCTGCACTCGCATTTATTGCATCAAGCTCATTACAGTCAACGGTTGCTGTGTTGTTGATGAAACCGTCTCCGTCACCATTGAAGAGTCCATCTCCATCCCCATTGTCAACTATGTCGTTCTGAGTTACATTATAAGTTCCGGTATAAGTCCAGTTTTCTCCGGGCTCGAGAATCTGATTGGTAGTTTTGGATTCAGAGAGTTGTGGAGACCCGAGAAGAGGATCGTTGAAACTCACATTGGTAAGGTCAATATTTCCATCATTTGTTACATTAATCTTGTATGTGATTACATTTCCAGCTACAGTTACATTTGCTTCAGGGCCTTTTCCGGCAACGTCTGAAATGCTTTTATTTATTGAATAAGCTGGGCTGTAATCTAGAGATACTGCTGCACTGTCATTTATTGCATCAAGTTCACTACAGTCAACAGTTGCTGTGTTATCAATATCTCCACCTCCTCCACCTTTATTGTTCAGGTCTGTCTGAGTAACAGTATAAGTTGGAGTATAAACCCAGGTCTCTCCTACGTCCAGAGTTCCTGTAGGTTCATTATCTCCTTCAGCTGCTGGCAGGGAAGAGATTAAGGAATCATTAACAGATACGTTTGTCAAAGCAACAGTTCCGGTATTGTTTACGGTAATCTTGTACTCTATGACATCTCCAGCTTTTGTTGCATTTGCTTCAGATCCGTTATTAGCAACATCTGTGACGGTTTTGTCAATGGTGTAAGAAGGACTTGATCCCGATGTAACCGTAGCAGTAATCGATTTAAGGAAAAAATAACTGAAAAAGATGTTATCGTCGTTTGAAGGATTTTGAGTGAATACTGTAATATCCCTGTCTCCATCCTCTATAAATGGTAAAAGATTATAGAGTTCGTCATCCGTTCTCATAGAAGCAGGAACCGCATAGGGATTTTCAGGATTATCGTAACTGTCATCCAAACCACCTACTGTAATAAGACCATCAGAACCTCCGTCATCCTGTCCACCTGCTGACGTTGTAAGACGCTGATCATTGACGTTAACTATGCTGTACTGAAGGATAGGCTGGGAACTCCAAGATATACCAAGACCCATTCCCATAAAAATATCAGGATCGCTCTTATTGAGGGCTTCTGAAAGGTGAATATTGAAGGTATCTCCAGTAGGATTTTGACCACCAAAAAGAAGCATGACTGTGTTGTCCTTAACCTGGTTAGGATCATCAAAGATCACTACTAAGACTTCTCCTTCACAAGCGTCTGGAATACTTTCCGTAATCGTTAAATCAACTCTTCCTGCTGAAGCTGCATCAACTATAGGCTTAACAATGGATGTAACATTTGACCAATGATTATAAAAATCCGCGTTACTATCGGAGAAAACTGTATTACTCCAAGTTGTTGGATTTCCATCGATCAAAACGCTTCCATCAGGTACCTGATCACCTGAACTTGTCCTAGTAGCCATAAGATACGCACTCCTTACAGTTGCACCTTCAGGTTTTTCTACCTGAATAATACCGCTACCACTGGTACTAAGACCGTCGACTGAGATATTTATTTTTCCGGTTTCTGTGACCATAGGCTGCAAAGAAGTTCCGTCTTCTGCACAAACTTGCAAAGTAAATAAAGAAAGAAGAATAAAAACTGCAAGAACAATATGTGTTATTTGTGTAAGTTTATTAGATTTTGAATTCATTTTTTTAACACCATAAGCCAATTAAAAATTAGTATTTCGACTCAATAAGATAGATTAACCTAACAGGAATTTTATTCAGTTAACTTGTTAGACCCTCCATGAAAACAAAATAAATGATTAAAATAATTAAATAAGTAAAAGAGTTGGAGATATAAAAATATAACTATAAAAGAAAAAAGTGAAAAACAAAAAAGATATTAATTGCCACATAAAATTGAAATTCTAAGGCGATTGAGCCTCAACAATCAAAGAAACAAATGAAGTTTCTTTGAAGATAATTAAAAAAATATTGTATATTTCTTCTAACAGGATTAAAAAATTGAAAAATTAAAAACCAAATTTCTTTATCAATTCCGATAAGCATTTATAAACGCCAACTTGCCAGATTGATAAAGAACTACCAGGTTGTTTACTTATTTGTCGATATTATTTCCTTTTATACAGGCATGTAAAAAGCAGTCCAGATAGCCCAGAAATTATTTCAAAGCCTGGAGTACTTGTTCTTGTGTCTGTGCTCTCATTTTCAGTTTGTTGTCCATCTGCGAATGTACTTTCAGTATCTTCTTCACTATCTGGACCTATAAACTGCCCAAAACCATAAGGAGTATCTCCCACAGATACAGTAGATATAACATTATTAGTTGCAGTATCAATTACGGAAACAGAGTTGCTAGCATAATTCACAATATATACTTTTGTTCCAGCAGGATTGATTGAAATTCCAGTAGGATGATTCTCTACAGGCACAGTAGTTATGATAGTATCTTTAGTAGCGTCTATTACAGATACACTGTTGTCCAGAGTGTTTGTAACGTACGCTTTTGTGCCATCAGGAGAAACTACGATTGTTCCGGCCCTGTTTCCCAAAGGAATAGTGGCTGTGACAGCATTTGTTGTGGTGTTAATTACTGAAACATTATTGCTGCCAGAGTTTGTCACATACAATTTTGTTCCTGCAGGATTGACTGAAACTTCCACAGGCTTAATTCCAACATCCACTGTGGCTGTAACAGTATCCGTGATGGTATCAATTACAGAGACATTATTAGACCCAAAATTCGCTACATATACCCTCTTTCCATCCGGACTTACAGAAACTCCAAAAGGATTGCTTCCAACTGGCACAGTGGCTACGACTGTATTATTCACGGCATCAATTACAGAAACATCATTGCTGCCGGAGTTTGCAACATATAACTTTGATCCAGCAGGGTTGACTGAAACTCCCATGGGATTATTTCCGACAGATATAGTAGATGTAACAATGTTTGTACCTGTATTAATTACTGAAATATCACTGCTGTTATAATTTGCGATATAGACCTTTGTTCCTGCAGGATTGACTGAAACTCCACAGGGACCAGACCCAACAAGCACAGTGGCTGTAACACTATCTGTGGCAGTATCAATTACAGAGACATTGTCACTTCCATTGTTTGTAATGTATGCATATGGTGCTGCACCTGCGACATCCACCAGCATAATAATCATCAAGATTGAAGCCAGGAATATTGAACACAAATGTTTTTTAGAATTTCCCAGGTTAAGAAGAAAATCAGAAAAATGAGCTGATGTAGACATGAGATTTCTCTTGTTTTTATTCATCCATCCACCTCTTATTACAATATCAACGTTTGTCGAAGCGATAGCATAAGCTACACAAACACTGATATCAACCTCCCATTAACGGAATATTCATACATTCTTCAAATTAGATAGAATTTTCCAACTAGAAGAGATGTAAAAACACACTAAGTTTGAATCTGGATTATGTTTTTGAGCATAATTTTAGAATTAATCAATTTGACAAATTTCCAGTAAATTGTTGAATATTTCCCCAATCTAATTTTAGAAGATACTTACTTTTAATATCCATACCCATTGATAGTAATGAGAGATAACCGATTCAATATTTATAGTAAGATATAAGACCATATATATTTTACTGTTAAAAAAGTTTGAGAAATATAAAAGAAGGATGCAGATTGCATTATCCTGTTTTACTATATTTATTGAAAATATAACTTTTAATCAGATATTATATATCAGATATCATATAATACATTATGACAGTTATTATTTATGAGAATTGGAAGATAATTATTGAAGATCAGTAAAAAATTAAGAGAGGTTTACCACATTAAAAAAATAGCAATTAGAAAGGCTTCAAATGAAAAAACTCAAAGATAAAAAATAATTATCAAAAATACAAAATATATCAGTAGGCTATTCTGTTTTCAGGTCCAAGTTCTGGAGGCTCGTGGATTTTTTGATCAAATCTGAACCGACACCAAGCTCAACTTGGATTTTGTGGATTCCCTATTCCCAAACATTCATATAATCGATGAACAGAGTATTTGTCAATCAACTTTTTTATATTCGTAATTAAGTTTAAAAACATACATAGTAATAATTGAAAAATTCTTAAGTATCCTCTTACAGATAAACATAAATTACTAGGTGGTATAATGGAAACAGAATTAATGAGGATAGGGGTTTCCCTTCCCGATAATCTTCTAGACAAATTTGATGAAATTATTGAAAAAAGAGGTTATTCTTCTCGTTCTGAAGGCATAAGGGATGCCATCCGGAGTTATATTTCTCACTATGAGTGGATGGGGGAAATCAAAGGACATCGAGTAGGGACAATTGCAGTTATGTACGATCACACAAAAAGAGGTCTTTCAAATGCTCTGGGAGATATCCAGCATCACTACTCTCACCTTATAAAGTCTTCAGTGCATACTCATCTCGATCATGATAACTGCTTCGAGGTTATCGTTCTGGCCGGAGACGGCGAAGAAATTAAAGAGCTTGCAGAAGCTATATTGGCCCTCAAAGGAGTAACATTCTCAAAACTCACAACTGTAGCATCAAATGAAAAACTTTGACCTGTTATTGATTTTGTATGTTAAGATGCGTAAGTTCTATTGCTTCTAGGTCTAATTGTTAAGAGCATTTTTAGAAGTGGATACGGGAGGGAGAAATAAACCTGCCCTTTGAGGCGAGTAGGCTGGTTAAACCAGACTACACTTAATGATTGAGACCTTCACCGATAATTTTTAGATCTGCATGAATAATGTCTGGAAGTAATTGTAAATAAATGTAATATAAAATAAGAAAGTCTTATCGCTATTTTTGATATACTATCTTATGACAGTTAATATTGAGATGATCCCAAAACTCAAAAACTACTTCTTTGAATCTCAACTTAAAAACATTTAATTGAGCTAGTGATCAGGAAAGTAGTTATGGAATTCCTATGGTTATGGAAAAAATAGGCTTTGGGATAGGCTCATTGTATATTCATGTTTAATTTATTGTCTGCTCTCGAAATAATCGCATATTTTGGATAATTTAGAAAAATAGAAGAAATCGACAACTCAGCCACAACATATAAAAGTAATAAATACTTTTTCAAATCATTTCCACTCTCATCTGGGTAAAGTGATTTAACCGTACATTCAGGCAGGGAATCCCTGAGTATATCTATTATTTTTGCACTAATCTGTTCCATTTAACCTTGTAAGTTCTAAACCAGCATTTGTTTTGGAATTTGGTAATATGAAAAACGTGATTTACTGTTTACAGGGATTTCTGGTCGGAACTGTATTATTTGAATTTTTGATGTTTTCGGGTTTTAAATCCAAACATGGAGAGGAGTTATAGGTTCGGTTATTAGAGAGACATTAAGTGGAAAGACTATTGGTAAAATTTCGGAAATATACTTTTTCTTCAATGTTTACTCACAATTTAAGCAGGAATAAAACAGGACTGAAGTTTATGAATTTCTCGGAAATACAAATTATTGGAGAAGATGAAATACTGAAAGGTTCGAAAAGTAAGTATGTGTGGATATTTGGTGGGATTCTTGTCTTTCTTTGTTTTGTAGCAATGCGTTACAGTACTGCTTTGCCCTTTTTATTTTCAAGTTCACAAGGCATTCCTTATACTTGGATTTCATATCTGATTGTATTATCTATCGGGCCTTTTATGATAATGATAACTTCTTATGATATAGTAAGCAATGAAATTGAAACTGGATCAGTAAGGTACATAATCTCCAAAGTTCAAAGATCATCCTTTATCTTAGGAAAGTTCTTTTATCTTTTTAGTGTATTTGCGACCATTTCCTTTGTGATTGCACTTCTCAGCTTGGCGTATCAGCACTCTGCAGGCAATGCCTTTCAATTTGAGAAAACCATTTTGTTTTTGATTTCTTCAAGTCTTTACCTGGGGTGCTTTATAAGTATCTTTGTATTTATTTCAACTCTATCTGCAAACAACAAAATTTCCCTTGTGATGTCTGCTGTTTTCCTTGGGATTTTAATATTTTTCATTTTACGGGGAGATGAGAGTCATCTGGAGTATATAACTCCTTATTTTTACGGTGTTAAAAATATGGAATTCATGACGGCCCTTTCTGTTGAGGGGGGATACCTCACTGTTTTTGAAAGCCTACTTTCAATGCTCCTGTACACATTGGTCTTTTTGTCCATGAGCTTGATAGCCATCAAAAGGAGGGATTTATAATTACTACTATTATCTCTACCAAAAACCTGCACAAAAAATATGGCTCCCAGTTTGTTTTGGAAGATCTTTCCCTTAATGTAGAAAAAGGAAGCATCTACGGCTTTTTGGGTAAAAATGGTGCCGGGAAAACAACTACTATAAAGTTATTATCGGGGCTTTCCATACCTACGCAGGGACAGATTTTTGTTGATGGCATGGACTTGTCTTTAGAGTCTGGAAAAGTTAAACAGATTCTGGGCTTAGTTCCCCAGGATTCTGGTTTTTACGATGAACGGACTGCCTTAAGCCACATGATTTATTACGGCAGATTAAAAGGCTTAAGCAAAAAAGAGAGCCTGGAACAATCCAAGATGTTGTTGGAAAGAGTCGGACTTGGGAATGAAATGCTCAAAAAAGTGAGCTATTTTTCTCATGGTATGAAAACTCGGTTAGGAGTTGCACAGGCTCTTTTGAATAAGCCTAAAATACTCATTCTCGATGAACCCACAAATGGTCTTGATCCTGTTGGAATCCGGCAAATACGGGAAATTCTTCGTGACTGCAATAAAAATGGAATTACAATATTTCTTTCGTCTCATAACCTTCTGGAAGTACAGGAGATTTGTACTCATGTAGGAATCTTAGATAAAGGCAAGCTTATAGCCGAAAGTACAATTGAAAAAATACGTCACCTTGAATCAAATGGGGTTATTACAATTGGAGTTTACAATCTATCTCCTGAGATAATTTCTTTAGTTGAAAGTCTGAATTTTGTTGTAAAAACCGAAACGAAAGCTGAAAATATCTTGGAAATTTTTGTAAATTCAAAAATAGATGTTAAACCGGAAATTAATAAGCTAATCGTTGAGCAAGGAGGCAGAGTCTTCAAACTTATGGAAAATTCTCTCTCATTAGAAGATGCGTTTCTTAACGCAACCGGAGTAAAACTCTAAATGAATGTGAAAGGATGCAATACCAAAAAAGTACCTAAATACATCGTAGTACCAAAAAAGTGAATCACTTATTTTGAAAAACAATAAAAAAGTCAAAGTAAGGGGTAGTAGGGTTAAAATCTAATCGACTACCATCCCCTATGCTTATTTACCAGACTTTTCACTGACTTTCATTAGTAGAGTTCTGCATTTCATCTGGGTTTCCAGCTGGTGGAACTCCTTCTGGTGGCATGGTAGAGTTGTTACGTGGAATGTCTCCTGGAGGCATTGTTGAATTGGATGGCATCTCACCTGGGTTTCCAGCTGGAGGTATGGTAGAATTAGGTGACATGTTACCTGGGATTTCTCCTCCTGGAGGCATGGTGGCATTAGACACGTTACTAGAGTTTTCCTCTGCAGGGGCAGAAGTGTCAGATTTTTTATCAGCACATCCTGACATCACCACTATTGACATAAC
>CAZCKG010000009.1:0-24531 GCA_964498825.1 uncultured Methanosarcinales archaeon | reverse complement strand
ATTTTCGAAAATTGTGTATTATTGAAGCATGCAATTTCGGATTATTAAGGAAAAAGGTCGTGTCCGTGAGTCATTGATCAATTCCGGAAAAGTAAGTACATCCTCCGTATTTTAGGAAAATGTATAGAGATTGTATTGCTTACGGTTTTCAATAACTCACCCCCACGACCAGGAAAAAATGTATCCGATAAGTGGAACTGCATTAGAAGGAACATAGACTTTATCAGTACTGCAGCATAACAATTATTCCCTCAAGTTCATTAAGAAAAGAAAGTAAAACTCTGCCTGAATATGGATTCATAATCTAAACATTATTTACGAAATATTTAACATAAGGACTGCATTATTGCAGAAGGATGAAAGAGACGTTTACATTTTCTGCAATTGTGCATAAGGAAGGTGAACAATATGTATCCTTTTGCCTTGAACTTGATGTGTCAAGTCAGGGAGAA
Source organism: uncultured Methanosarcinales archaeon (assembly GCA_964498825.1). Taxonomy (GTDB): domain Archaea; phylum Halobacteriota; class Methanosarcinia; order Methanosarcinales; family Methanosarcinaceae; genus Methanosarcina. The sequence continues at coordinate 24,079 of CAZCKG010000009.1, read as the reverse complement.
ACAATTGAAGAAGCTGTTTCAAACCTGAAAGAAGCCGTTGAACTTTATATTGAGGAAGAAGAGATAACTTTCCCAATTAAACGCCCATTTGTAACTACTTTCAAAGTTACAGGGAAAAAATCCAGGACTAGAAAATCACAATGAAGTAATAGTAAAAAAGTAGTGGGACTAGAAAATCACAATGAAGTAATAGTAAAAAAGTAGTGAGAATTAGTGGGAAATTGATGAAAACAGAGAGAAAAACAAAGAGAATAGAAGAAGACAAGAAACTAAGAGAGGAAGCCTGGAGGCTCTATTGTTCTGTTACTGCATCCCCCAATGCAGCTACTCCTGATTATGCTCCCCCAAGCATAATAACCGGAGTAGATCAAGGACTCCAGGCGATTCATCTGCTTATCTTGGCGAATACCCAAATCTCACTTCCCAACTCCAATATAGCAATATATCAGAAAATATTTCAAATTAATTGCCCCAAAAGTTGCTTTATAACGAATAATATTTTTATGCACAAAATTTAAAAGCCATTGAAAAATTAGATGTCAAAAAATCCTTTCCTCAAGTATATCCCAATTTTTCCAGGCGTACATTTTCAATAACTTTGCCGTTTCTCAGCATCAACTAAACTGACAGCATTTGAATCTCTAAGCACAAATACCACCTACCACAGCAAGATAGCGAATTGTAGAAGGCTTTGTCTCACTCTTGTAGCACCTGATGTGAAACCTTAAAAAGACTTGAGGATTCTCCTGAAAAATCGAATATAAATCAAATATATCTCAAAAGAGATGGAAAACACTAAAAAAGGTGTATTCTCAAAGAGATAGACACCTACTGAAAAAGGTGTTTTATCTCAACTTTGCCAGAACTCCCAGGTGATCTTCGTGATAGGGCATAAGGTCCTTTGCATTGAGGATTTCGAATTTAGGTTCAAAAGCCTTTTCCAGTTTTTTTACTTCTTCCTTAAATACCTCTTTAGGATCTGCTACAGTGTCAATGCTTCGAGCTTTGATAGAAAGCAGTAAAAACCCGTCGCTTTTCAAAAAACGAGCAGCATTCCTTGAAGCTATCTCTGCCTGGTTAGGCTGGGCAACGTCCTGGAAAATAAGATCCACAGGTTCAACAATATGAGCGTAACTATCCGGTTTTCCCGCATCAGCCAGAATAGGGTAGACATTTTTCCTTCTCGATGCAAGTCCTATGAGATCTCTCATACTACGCGGGGCAAACTCAACGGCATAGACCGCCCCTTCTGAAAGTATATCAGAAACATGGCTGACGGTTGTACCTGAAGCAGCCCCAAGGTAAAGAACTTTTGAGTTTTCCTTCAGAGAAACATTAAATTTCTTAAGCACCATGGCTCCAAGCTTGCTCCGGCGGGGGTCCCAGGTCCTGTATTCAACCCCTTCAACTGCAATTAGCTTTTCTCCGTAAACTACCTTACCGATATCAAGGTTCCTTGTAGCAAGCTGTTTTTTGTCTTTTATAACCTCAAAAATTCCATCAGAGAGCGTTCTGACTTCAGGCATTTACTTCCTCCTCTTCTTCTTTGGCTTTACCCCGCTTACCTGCTTTTTTTGAGGAGGCCTGGGGTTAGAAGTCTTTATCTGCTGAGCTTTCATTTCAAGTTTTTCTGTAAGAGAAAGATCTTTCTTTCCCGAATAAAAATCAATCCTGGCAGCAAGAGACAGCTTTGCTGCAAGAGCTCTTGCAATCTTTCCTTTTATCCACCAGGGTGCAGTATTTATCAGAGGATGGCTGTAGATAATTCCGTGTTTGGGAGACGGAGCCCTGGCTCGAAGGTGCTTGAAGAGAGCCTTACTTGCTCCTATGACCTGAATGGTGCTGGAAGGAAAAGCGGCAAGTTTTTCAAGGCTTCCGGCAATGCTTATCAATCTTGCTCCAAGCATAGGGCCTGCAATAATATTCAAGTTGGGCGCAACCGTTTCCATGCTGTTCTCGATATAAACCTCTATCTGCCTCTTCCGTTCATAAAGGCTACAAACGCTTTCTGCAAAACCTTTAAGAAGGGCCTCATCTTTAACATCGAGTTTTGCACCCATGGAATCCCTAGCTTTAGAATAAAGAGGGTCTTCAAAGCCAATATTCTCACGAGAACCATATTTTGCAACAAAAACTGCGAGAGCTTCTCCGCTCAGCCCGCTTTCGGGAAAATACCCTCCATACCATTCAAAAAGCCTTTCTGAAAGGGAGTTTGCAGTTTCATTAATGTCATCCAAGGCTTCTACTGACTGAATGATCTGCTGATCGGGGGTAAGAGCTCCTGAAACCTGAATTTTTGCAGCATCCAGAGTTACTTCGTGCAAAAGAGAGTAATATTCGGCAGAAGAATCCACAAACCCACACTCAAGAGCTGCAGCTTTCAGGTCAAAGCCTGAAGGCGGGATATTCGGCCTTATTTCTCTCAAAGAAAGAGAACGGATGGCGAGCTCTCGAATATCTTTTGAAAAAAGCTCGGATTCCAGAATTTCTCCAGTCCTGCCTATCTCAAGAACTCCAAACCAGGTATTGATTTTCAATCTGGACCCCCGAAGATATCCGCACCCCGGTTTTTAGCCTTTGTGAGCAATACTCTTCCTCCAAGAGATTCATCAAGCATCTTCTGAGTTTCTTTTTGGAGTTTTTTGCCTTCTCCAATACTACCAACTATCCCGTAAACTACCGGACCGAAAGAACTGATGCCTGAGCCGCTTGCCCCGTTATCCTGCATGTACTTCATTATATCCAGAACAGGCTTTGTCTGAAGCTCCACTTCACGTCTCTTAAAACCAACAATCTGGAAGTGATTAATTGCTTTTCCGAAACTTTCCAGATCTTCTTCTACAAGTGCAGGGAGCATTTGCATAAGGATTACATGAGAGATCTCCTGAACTTCGGAAAGAGGGATGGGACAGAACTTTTTAAAGAGATCCACCTCTTTTGCATCGTAAGCTCCTTTTGCATTAGGGATTGCCAGGACAATAGGCCAATCCGGAAAGTCTCTTCTGAAAAGAACAGGACCAGGAGGTACGTGACTGGCTGCAGAAGGAGAAAAAGCATGTTTTTCCTTAAATTTGTGTCCCCCATCGAGAATGAAGCCTCCGCTTTCAAAGGCAGCAACCCCTATACCGGAAGTCCCACCTCTACCCACGGCGACTGCAAGCTCCCGAACACTCTTCCCAAGTCCGTAAATGTTATTTACGGCTGCAGCTGCCGAAAGTGCAGCCTGAGTCCCTGAACCGAGTCCTACGTGGTCGGGAAGACATTCTTCAATATGGAGCTTGATTCCTTTTCCTGCAGGAAGCAGAGCTTCTGCGGCTTTTCGCATTTTGTTTGCGAGAAAAGAATCCCCGAAGACTTCGACAGAATCTGCTTCAGTTGCCGAAAGTTCCAGGCCGGGAGATTCCAGGGTGATTCCTGCTCCCCCATCGACCCTGCCAATCTCTGCATTGAGGTCTATCAGGGTAAGATGCAGTCTGGATGGAGACACTACTTTAATCATGTTTATCTGTATCCTCATTACCTATTCATAAAGCTTCGGAGTTAGCTTTCCTTTTAAATTTCCATTTAGATTTTAATTTAAATTTCCATTCAGATTTCCATTTCCGCTGAAGTATCTCCTTAGCAATCGAATAAGTAAAAGATAAAGTTTTCCCGTTTAATATAAATTTAATGAATGGGAAAATCAAGGAATGTATCTTTACATGAACCTCACCATTCCCTCTGAAATCCAGTACTGGACACATGAACACTGGATTAATAGAGAAACTGCAGTAGCTGCAACGGCTGTAGATCAACCCTGCAATAGAATGGATAAAACCACAGAGAATACCCGTATCTGCTGGATCGGAAAGGCCAAAAGTCAGGTAAGACTCCAGACGCCTGATTTTTATCCCTTTAAAAAGGTCGGAAAAAAGACGGAATAGAGGTTTTCTAAGAGATTTAAATGCTTCCAGACCCCAGTGAAGCATTTCTCGGGTAGTTATTTCTTCTTCATATTTAGTCTTATCTTCCTTTTCTTCAATTTCTCTGCTTTTTTCTACTTGCATATCATATTCTGTTTTTTGAAGGTCTTCTGCTCTGGCTTCATTCTGCCCTGGACCCTTTTCAGGTTGCAGACCCTCTGAGCCTATGCCCCCTCTTTCTGGATTTACTCCTGATACAATTTCATTATTTGACTTTTCAGGTTCTTCAAAAAGAGTTTCCTTTTCCTCCGGCTCTTCCATTGAAAAAGTACGGGAAAAGAACAGCCATTTTACAGTAAATATGCCTCCAAATTCTTTCTTCTCCCCAAGACTTAAAATCTTAAGCTTGAAAGTGAGACCTATTGCTGTAAAAAGTATGAATAATATCAGCAGAAGAGCCAGAAAGATGAGATAAATTATGAACATCATATCAAAGAAGACTTAGAGAAAAAGGATAGTCCTGACTATCCCAAAAGCTCTAACCTTTTAGTATCAGTTCCTGGAGATTCTTGAAGAATTTGATTCAGAAAGAATCTACTGGAAACACTCCCCTTTTCCAACTGGTATCTCAGTAGATCCTACCTTTTCTTTCTCCTGAAACTCTGTTTCTATTTTCACTTCAGGTTTCTCTTCTTTTTTATGCTTGCCTTTTATACCTTTCAGCTTATCTATTAGCTCAGGTACGAGATCCGGAATGGAACCAAGAACAGACCCGACATCGTTTCTCTCCGAGACCCGAAAGATTCTTGCTTCGTCCTCAGAAATCATGATAAAAGCTACAGGCTCAATTTTCGCACCTGCGCCCCCTCCTCCGCCATACCCGGACTCTGTGTCTTTCTTGCCCTCTCCGCCTCCGGCTCCAAAACCCATAGTAATTCTTGAAATGGGAATAATTGTTTTTCCAGAAGCTGTAATAGGTTCTCCAACAACAGTCTTGGTATTGGCGATTCTCTCAAGTTCGCCTGCAATCTCTTTAATAGTTGCTTCTACGCCCATCTTTTCATCCCCTGATTTTGCTATATGGTTTCGTATATAGGATAATAAAGTTTTTCTATGTATTTATTTCCAAAACGTTTGCTTAAATTTGAACTTAATTATATTTAAGTAATCCCATAGTAACTATTCTAATACACTTATATTTCATATAATATACTCTTATTTCATATTGCAGAATGTCTCTCCATATTTATTAAACGAATTCTCCATATATTTATAAGTTGAATTTAATATATCGAATATTAAATATTAATGTTAGACTCAACTTTTGAGAATGGGAGATGCTTTTTGCATACAATCCAGTAAAATAAGACAAAGAAGAAAAAATCTAATTATTTAGATTTTTCGCTGTGAAAAGTTGTACTGAAATTACTTTTAAAATGAGAAAAAAATTTCATTCTTTGGAAAAATCAGTAGAAGAAGAGATTATCCATTCATTGTTTATTTTAGATTATATTAGCTTAAGTAAAGTAAATTACTCCTTTCGAAATAAATCACTGATTTACTAATTTATTTATGTTAGGTTTTTTATATAAACAGATCGTTTAAAATCAGAATGTTTATATTAGGTTATGTTCATTCTCGCCCAATTAAAGAAATTTACACAAAGAAATTTACTATATAAAAGAGTCATTTGAATTATAGAGTGATATTGGTTTTTGGCTAAATGGGAATAGAGTAGAGGATATCACATAATAAAAATAATCATCATTTTTTTTAGAAAAAATAAATAACGGAGGAGTTAAGATAGGCAAGTTAACAACGTTACTATTAACTGTTCTTATTTTAATATTAATATCAGGCGTCGGAACTGCGGCTGAGATTTTTGTTCAACCTGGTGGTTCAATACAAGCTGCGATTAACAGTTCAAGTGCAGGAGACATAATAACCGTAAAGCCCGGAACTTATACAGAAAATATCAAAGTAACCAAGGCTGTTACGATCAGGTCAGAATCCGGAAATCCTGATAATACGATAATAAAATACAAGAGTGCAAGTGCCAATGTGTTTCTTTTGCAGGGAAGCAACATAAAAATCAGCGGATTCAAAATTAGCGGCTCAAATAGATCTCCTTATGCAGGAGTTAATCTGTCTTCATGCAGTAACTGTATAGTTGAAAACAATATACTTTTGAATAACGCTCGTGGGATCTATCTCCTGAGGACCAGTGGAACTACGGTTTCAAAGAATAATGTTGCCAGTAGCGGAGAATTCGGAATTGCACTTCAAAGTGCAACTAGCAATACAATTTCAGGAAATATAGCTTCTGGAAATCAGAGAGGAGTTTATTTTGGTACTTCGGACAATAATATACTCTCAACCAATAAAGTTCAAAGCAACAGTGTTTATGGTTTCTTTATTTGTGGACTGAGCGACGGAAACAGCGTTTACAATAACTATTTCAATGACACCAATATGACTATTAGAAACGGGGCCGGGAACTCCTACAGCACCACAAAAACAGCAGGTGTCAACATTGTTGGGGGACCGTATATAGGAGGAAACTTCTGGGGAAAACCCGACGGAACAGGATTTTCCAATACTGCAGTTGATGCTAATGGAGATGGAATTTCAGATTCACCATATGAAAGTATAACAGGAAGTACCAATTCAGACAAGCTTCCTCTAGTAATTACTTCTGCTTCGCCTAATCCACAGTCTCCTGTTGCAAACTTCGGCAGCAACGTTACTTCAGGAAATGCACCCCTGAACATAGCATTTACCGACACAAGTACAGGAAATCCAACAACATGGAAATGGAACTTTGGAGACGGAACAGCAAACTCAACAGCAAAGAACCCAACACATAAGTACTCAACAGCAGGGACCTATTCTGTTACGCTTACAGTAAGTAATGCAGCTGGAAGCAGCAACACCATAACAAAAACAAATTATATAACAGTCACATCACCAGTAACTCCAACACCACTGGCTGCAAATTTCACAAGTAATGCGACTTCAGGAAATTCACCCTTGAACATAGCATTTACTGATAAAAGTACAGGAAACCCAACAACATGGAACTGGAATTTTGGGGATGGGACAGCAAATTCAACAGTAAAGAACCCAACACATAAGTACTCAACAGCAGGGACCTACTCGGTTACGCTTACAGTAAGTAATTCAACAACGGGTAGCAGCAACACCATAACAAAAACAAATTATATAACAGTCACATCACCAGTAACGCCAATACCACCGGTTGCAGGTTTCACAGGTAATGCGACTTCTGGAAATGCGCCGCTGACTGTAGCATTTACCGACAGCAGTACAGGTTCTCCAACTTCATGGAACTGGAATTTTGGGGACGGAACTGCAAACTCAACGACAAAGAACCCAATACATAAATACTCAACAGCGGGAGATTATACAGTAACGCTTACAGTAGGCAATTCTGCAGGAACCAATACAGCAACAAAACCTAATTATATAAAAGTGACAACAACAACTGTAGCAAAACCGGTTGTAAGCTTCTGGGCATCACGAACCTCAGGGAAAGCACCTATAACTATTGGTTTTACAGATGCAAGTACAAACACACCAACGGCATGGAAATGGAGTTTCGGAGATGGAACATATTCAACACTCAAGAGCCCAAGGCATACTTACTCAAAAGCAGGAACATACTCCGTTACACTTACAGCAAGCAATGCAGCCGGAAGCGTGTCTAAAACAAGAGCCAGTTATATAAAAATAACATAAGTGGAATCTTCATAAACAAATTGCAGGCTTCTGGGATCTCCGATCCCAGAAAAACTTCTGGATATAATATTGTAAATGATGCAATAGTTCCTAGATTCGTATTTCAAACGAGATACTTTTAAGTTTTAAATTTTGAAAGTTCAAAACATTTCAGAGCTTTTCAGCAAGGCTTCCAAACTCCAGCCGGCTTGAAGCAGGGGATTCCTGCTCTTTTTTTTCCGGAATATTTTTTATATCTTCAAAAAAATTTTCCACAAAGTTTCCCACGTCTCTGGGAGCTATATCAATAAATTCTCTTCTTTCTTCCGGAGGGAAGTATTCAAAAACAGAGAATTTGCCCAGTTTGCGCATCTGAGAACCCTGATAACGGGAGTCAAGGAGAATCCTTACTCCAAAATCCTTTGGAGAGCGAACTACTCTTCCCATTGCCTGCCTGACTTTTCTGATTGTCGGCACCTGAACTGCAAATTCCCAGCCTTCTCCACAGCCGAAAACCGTATCATATGCAGACTCTACAGCCTTGATTCTGTCGTTTAGAGCCGGATATCCAACTCCAACAACGATAACCGTCCTTCCGCGATTGTCTCTGAAATCAACACCTTCACTCAACGTACCCCAGAGATATGTCACAAGAACGGCTTTTCTTCCCTCTTCTCCTATTTTGAAAAACTTTTCCCTTATCTCCTGGGCTGAAACTCCGACTTCGTCAAGGAAGACTGGAATAGAGAGTTCAGGTTCAAGAAGCTTTGTATAGCGTAGGGCTTCGGCGTAGCTCTGGAAATAAATAATCACATTTCCGAGCGAGGCAACAGTAGCTGCAAGGAGAGATTCTTTCAAACTTTCCAGAGTCTCGTGGCTATCCCTGTTTTTTGAAAAAAGGGGAGGAATTGAAACCGCAAGGGTTAGCCTTCTTTCCTGGGGAAATGTAGTTGCATAAACAATTTCTTCAACTTCCCTCGAAATCCCAAGTGTGGACTTTACCATCTCAAAGGGACGAAGGGTGGCCGACATGAGAACTGCGGAATAAACAGAGTCAAGTAGAGGCTGGGTCACATTTTTAGGGATGCACGTGAAGAGTTCGATCCTGCCGACAACCCTGTCACTTTTGAAGTCTTTTCGAATGTTCAGGACAGGATAGTAATTTTGCCTGTCAGAAAGGACCAGATAAGAGGATAGAAAATCGGCAACGTACCTGATCTGAGAACGTTTAGGAACGGCAAGAAGCCCTTTTTTGTAATTTTCAGCGTAAATCTCTTCCAGCCTGCCTCCGAACTCCCCTATCTCCCGAAGCCGGGTCAGGACCTGCTCTTCGTCTGTAAATCCTTCCTTCTTCGCATCCCGCAAAAAACGAGCTTTAAGGATATCAAGGCGTTCATAAGGATCACTGATCTGGATATCCTGCCAGTTTTTTCCAAGCCTGTTCCTTTCTCCGAACTTCAGCTTTGAGTCATAAGTGTCTTTGAGAGCTGTCAGCAGGCATGAAAATAGTTTTTTTGCATAGAGACGGGACGTATAGTCCTGATCAAGAGGAATACCGTTTCCTAAGCTAATTCCCATTCCGAATGCAGGAGAGGTATCGGAATCAGGAACTTCTCCTACTTCAGAGAGAGCTTTTTCAATGGTTAGCTCTGAAAGCATTATAGAAGAATGAGAACGAGCAGCAGATTCAATATTATGCGCCTCGTCAAAGATGAGGATGATATCTTCGGGATCTTTTTCAAGCCATTTAAGAAGAGTCATAAAAATATCGGCACTGAGCACATGATGGAAATTGCAGATCAGAAGCTCGGTATTTTTGAGTTCCTTTTTAAGTAGTTCATATCCGCACATTCCCCTGTCTTCTGCGTATTCCATAACTTCCTCAGGACTCCTTACACCCGAGAAAAGCCAGGATGAGAACTCACTTCCTTCAAACTTCAGTACCTCATAAAGCTCAGGACAGGAATGGCTTCTTAGAGACTTAGCCTTTTTCCGGGCTTCTTCAACTTCCTTTTCAAGCTCGTTCCTTAAGGCATAAAGAGAAGGGTCCTTTGTCTTTTTGTACTTTTCATAGGCGTCTTTAAGCTCTTTTTCCTTTGAAGCAACTTCCCTTTCAAACTCAAGGAGGTCATAAGTGTTTTCTCCTTTCAGCTTGCATTCCTCATAGTCGAGATTTTCAGGGCACATAGAAGTCTTACCCTTAAATACAATAGTTTTTATACTATTATTTTGGGAAATTTCGCTTGCTTCGTTTATGAACTGAACCATTTGTTGATGAACGTTAGTAACTATAATGACTACTTTATTGAGTTTCGTCCCCACACTCAATGCAGGAGCAAGAGCACTCAGAGTCTTGCCTGTCCCACATGCCCCCTCAAAAAGCACGATTTTTTCCTTCAGGAGAGCCGAGTTAATCTTCTCCATAGCCTCTGCCTGGTTAGGGTAGCAGCTTTGTTTAGTAAAATACCGCATGTATCCGTTCTTCTGCATCATATGTTTAACCTGGTATCTCTCCAATCCTTGAAAGTTTCTCGTTAATTTCGAACCACTTGATAAGTAGCAATGGTTAGTAATAATTAGCAATAAGAATCTAAAAATTTTTTAATGTTTCTGAGAATATCGTTATTTGTATTTTGCCCTTGAAATATTGTTACCTATATTCTGAATTCGCTACATATCTAATAGAGTAAAAGCAGAATCCAAGAATGATATCAACTTAGAGGAGCAGGATTTATTTTTACTTGTTGTGTGGATATTGAGACATAGCTTTCCTGAAATCAGTATAAAAGTCTCATGAATCAGGGAATGGAAGTATTTGGCTGAAATAAACTGAAAACTCTTAATGTTTATCCAGCAGACATTCCCTTCCAAGATATTCATTCCCCCATTCGCACAGGGCATCCAGAACCGGAAGAACCGTTTTCCCGAACTCTGTCAGGGAATATTCAACTTTAGGAGGAATTTCAGGATAAATTTCCCTCAGAATTAGCCCGTCTTCTTCAAGCTCTCGCAGCTGTTTAGTAAGCATTTTGGGAGAGATTCCCTGCATGCTTTGCTGAAGCCCTGAAAAACGAAGCTTTTCTGCCCTCAACTGCCACAGGATAATAGGCTTCCATTTGCCTCCTATTACCTCAAGAGTCGCTTCAACCGGACAATGGTAATGCCTGTTATTTTTTCTCTCACTTACCATAAGCTCTCATAGTATCCATTTTGTTAGTTAGTACCCGGATTGTATGTATAGTATATAAGTATAGTTGCTGCAAATTAGATATCATAAAGCACAGATTGCTTCAAAAAGAAATGGCAAAGATAAACGAGCATAAATCAACAGTATAAACCTCCACAAATACAACTCAAATATGATTCAAAACAAATTTGAGAATATCTAATAAAAAATAAGAGGCGTAAGTAGAATGAAAGTAATAGGCATTGTAGGAAGTCCCCGCAAAAACGGGAACACGAACGCTGTTGTCCAGCAGGTCCTTGAAGGAGCAGCCGAAGCAGGAGCTGAAACAAGGAATTTTATTCTCAATGAGATGAACTACAAAGGCTGCCAGGCCTGCAACTACTGTAAAGCTCATGATAAGTGCAAACTCGAAGATGACCTTACTGAACTTTTAGAAGAACTGGCGGTAGCTGATGGAGTTGTATTCGGATCCCCTATCTATTTTGCCCAGTTTACAGGCCAGATGCGGCTTTTCCTGGACCGCTGCTACTCTCTGGTAAATCCTGACCATACATCCCGCCTGCCAGCCGGAAAAAAAGCTGTTATTGTTGGAGCTCAGGGAGTACCTGATCCCGCAATGTATAAAGGGGTCTATGGAGAGTTTGCGGGAGAAATTTCCCACTTCATGGGCATGGACGTAAAAGATACCCTTATTGCGGCCGGCTATCAGGCTCCAGGGGAAGTAAAAAATAACACAGAACTTATGGCTAAAGCAAAGAATGCAGGCCTTAATCTTCTGAAATGATTAAAAATAATTTAAAATTTCAATAATGACAGGAAGTCCAGAAATAAGGGCTTCCATGCTTATTTTTTTCACAAAAGGGGAGGAAGTATTAGTATGGAGACTCTTGAAGCAATTCACACTCGAAGAAGCGTTAGAAAATATACGGATAGGCAAGTTCCGAGGGAGCTTGTCACAGAATTACTCAGGGCTGCCATGAGCGCTCCGTCGGCTGTCAATTCCCAGCCCTGGATTTTCATTGTTGTCGATGACAGGAAGCTTCTCGAAGAAATTCCTACGTTCAGCCCTTATGCTGCTATGTGCAGGGAAGCATCCCTTGCAATCCTGATCTGCGGAGATACGACTCAGGAAAAAATTTCCGGCTTCTGGGTACAGGATTGTTCTGCAGCCATCCAGAACCTCCTGCTTGCAGCTCACGATTGCGGCCTTGGAGCAGTCTGGACAGGAATCTATCCCATGAAGGACCGAATTGAAGGTTTTCGGAAAGTTTTTGAGCTGCCTGAACACGTAATTCCTCTGGCTCTTGTACCTGTTGGATATCCTGCTCAGGAACCCAAACCCCAAGACAGGTACAGAGAAGAGAAAGTTTATTACAACAAATACGGTCAGAAGTAAGAATGATACCAAAAACAGGCAGAATAAAAGCTCTGCGTTATTCAAGATTAAAATGATAAAATAGAAAAGAGCATTCTAAAATATTGTCTGCAAAAAACTCTTAGTAATTGGTTGGGGGAAGGTAATCATAGTAGACAAAATCAAGATTGGTAATAATGTATTCGTATATCCTATGCCAGTAACCCTCCTTGGGACGAATGTTAAAGGGAAAGCTAATTTTATGGCTCTTGGCTGGGTCACTCGTGTGAATGCAAGCCCTCCAATGATAGGAGCAGGAGTGCGCAAATCCCATTACACGCCAGAGGGTATAAAAGAAAATAAAAACTTCAGCATCAATTTTCCAGCTGCTGAAATGATTAGAGAAACCGATTACTGTGGGCTTTTCTCCGGGAAAAATACAGATAAATCCAACATGTTTGAAGTATTTTACGGAGAATTGGAAACAGCTCCCATGATTAAAGAATGCACTCTGAACCTTGAGTGCAAGCTGGTCGAAACCCTGGAATTTCCAACACACTACTTTTTTGTTGGAGAAATTACTGGCGCCTATTCTGAAGAGCAATACCTTACTCAGGGCAGACCGGACATCAAGAAAATGGACCCCCTTCTTCTTACCATGCCGGACAACAATTACTGGATCGTAGGGGACTATGCCGGAGCCGCCTGGAAGATAGGAAAAAGTCTGGAAGTGAACAAGTAAAAAATTGATTAAAAAATAGAAAAGTGGTTTTCTGGAGGGAATAAGAAATGAAAGTTGTTGCATTCAACGGAAGTCCGAGAAAGAATGGAAATACGGCTACCCTGGTCCAATATGTCCTCGCTGAACTTGAAAAGGAAGGGATAGAAACCGAAACTGTGCAGATTGGAGGAAAAAGTATCCATGGCTGCACTGCCTGTGGGAAATGTTTTGAAAATAAAGACCGGAATTGTGTTAGAGGTAAAGATATCGTAAACGAATGCATAGACAAAATGCTTGAAGCAGATGGCATTATTCTTGCCTCTCCGACCTATTTTGCAGACCTGACTCCTGAGCTTAAAGCCCTTATAGACAGAGCTGGCTTTGTTGCCAAAGCCAATAATGATATGTTCAAACACAAAGTAGGAGCAGCCGTTGTTGCAGTAAGAAGGGCAGGATCAATTCATGTCTTTGATTCCATCAACCATTTTTTCACTATTTCCGAGATGATAATTCCTGGCTCCAGTTACTGGAATATGGGGATAGGTCTTGCAGAAGGTGAAGTTGAAAAAGATGACGAAGGCATCAGGACAATGCAAACTCTGGGCCGGAATATGGCCTGGCTTTTGAAGAAGCTCAACGCATGATTTAGCGAATAGCTAATTCATGTTTTTGTTTCATGCATGCTAGTGCAGAAGTTCAATCAATAAAAGTCCGATGAGCAAATTTCGTGCATATTTCACCTCAGAAAAGAAAGGTGATCTTACTTTTTTATTTATAGGGCCTTACCCTTTTATAAATGAGAATAAATATTATAGATAGAATTTGGGGGAATAGCATGAAAATCCTTTACATTTACGCACATCCGGAACCGAAATCTTTTAACGGCGCTTTGAAAGATGAAGCATTATCTGCCCTGCAGGAAAAGGGACATGAAGTGAAACTTTCTGACCTGTATGCAATGAATTTTGATCCTATCCTGAAAGCTTCGGACTTTCCTGCAAGGAAAAAACCAGATATTTTTAACGCCTTTCTGGAAGCCTTAAATGCTTCAAAGACGGGAGCTTTTGTTCCTGACATTAAAGAAGAGATGGAAAAAGTAAAGTGGGCCGATCTCCTGATCTTCCAGTTCCCAATATACTTTACTTCCATGCCAGCCATAATGAAAGGCTGGATCGACCGCGTTTTAGCTCCTGGATTTGGGTTTAATCCGGCTACTAACAGTGCCTACGAAACCGGACTTTTCAAAGGCAAGTCTGCAATGCTTGCTATGACCACCGGAGCTCCTGAAGGAATGTATTCTGAAAGCGGAGCGCATGGAGATCTTAATAAACACCTGGAATCTGTAACTCACTGTATTTTTGAATTTATGGGAATGAAAGTACTGCCTTCCTACATAATATACGAAGTAAGCGGTATGTCCAGAGAAAGAGGAGCAGAAGAGCTGGAAAAATATAGAAAAAGATTGTTTGAGATATGATTGGTGCAAAAAACATTCAGGCAGCTTTTTTCAAAAGATAAGGCTTGAAAATAATCTTAAATCTAAGAAGACTAATTCACATAATTTCAATTTATTCGATTCTAATTTAGAAAAAAACTTTATTGATCGTTACAAGTTTTCAAATATGACAGAAAACGGGATATTATCTGCTCTTGTGAAGGAAATAAGGAATTATCTTGGCCCGGCCCTTGAAGAAATTGAGGTTAAAGATATCAGAATAGGGCTAGCTTATACAGGAGTTATGTTATCTGAAAATTACGGAGGCGTAGCTTGCACTCCTCTTTACGAATTTTCCGGCTGTCCGTCTCTGGATTTTTCAGGAATATTGAAAGGAAAAACTGCGGATAAGATTCTTGAACTGGTTTTCTCAAAAAATCCTCTCGAAACAGCGGTTGGAATTGCAACAGCAAATGCTCTTTCTCACATGCTTTTAAATCTCGAACCTGAAAAATTTCCTACATCTGAAGTGGATGTCCTTGACCTTATAGTTCCTGAAGACAGAGTTGCAATGATTGGATATTTCAGCCCCCTTGTCCCAAAAATTCTGAAAATAACCAGTAAATTCACAGTCCTCGAGAAACGTGAAATCGAAAACCCAAAAGTCAGAACCCTGCCCTCCGAAAAAGCGAGAGAAATCCTACCTGGGTCTGACGTAATTATCCTCAGTGCAAGTACCCTTGCTAATCAAACATTTGATGAACTTCTTTCTCTCCGAGGAGGAGCAAGAGAGATAATTCTACTTGGCCCAAGCGCTCCGCTCTCCCCGAAACCCTTCTTTGAGAGAGGAGTCACTGCAGTAATGGGTACTCGAATTCTTAACCCGTGGACAATGCTTACCGTCATCAGTGAGGCTGGAGGGACGAAAAAACTCCACAAGTACTGTGGGAAAAAAGTGGCCTTCAGGAAAAACTGATGAAACAAGGATAAATCTGCTTGAGCAAAACTTGACTAATATAAATGATCCGCTGAGCTAAGAGAAACAGACTGCTTACTGTCGAGGCTATATCGTAACTCCCAGAAAATCTTCTAATCCCCACGATTCATAAGCAAAGCTGTAGGAATTCAAAATGTGATTTTTATTTTCAAGGAACTATCAATTATTTTTTGAGTAGATTTGAAGTATTAAACTTTAAAACAAGATTATAAAGTTTAAAAAGACTTAATGAAGCTTTAATTTAATAAAAATTGATTAATTGCCCTTAAAAAGCAGAATAAATCTTTTTTTAGCTCTCATCCTGCAAGTATCTTTATCTATTTATCTGGTGATTTAAGAGTCACATAAAGATGATCTGGAAAAAAACGCATTAAAAAGCTAATGATATTGATTTTTCAGCTTAGTCCTAAATCCCTTATGAGTATACCTGATGAGTATAATTATCATAAAATATGAGAAAATTACACTGAATTGTGCCACAAATATCAGAGAGTAAGAGAGTAGGAAGCAATCAATTTAGATGAGGAAGAAAAAAATGAAAAAATACCTAACATTGAGAGGTATGTTCACGTTGGTGATGATTGCCAGTCTGATTACTTTGGCAGGTTGTGGATGTGTGGCCAAATCGGATACCTCAAGCAAAATTGAGACCACCGATAAGGCAGATGCGACCTCAAAGGAAAGAGAAGCGTACACACAGAGCGGAGGAATCGGAACAAGTTCAAGCCAGGCCTTTACTGCATCCAATACCGATGAGAGCGCTGTTAAAGTTAATAACAGCGGGACCTTTACACTATATGATTCAACAGTGACAAAGACAGGGAATACCTCTTCAAATGAAAACAGTGATTTTTACGGCCTCAATGCTGGAGTACTTGCAGAATCAGGAAGTGAAATAGAACTCAGCAATTGTACAGTAACTACAAACGCCAATGGCGCTAATGCAGTATTTGCAACTGGCTCAGAATCTTCAATTAATTTGACTAATGTTAAAATTGAAACTTCTGCTGACGGTTCCCGTGGTGTGGATGCAACCCAGGCAGGTACTATAACCTGTACTGACGTAGATATCACAACTGCCGGCCAGCACTGTGCAGCCATTGCAACAGACCGTGGAAGCGGGACTATTACTGTTACTGGAGGCACCATGAACACAGCAGGAGAAGGCTCTCCAGGAATTTACTCCACAGGCAACATTACAGTATCTGATTCAATAATTACTGCTACAGGATCGGAAGCAGCCGTAATAGAAGGAAAGAACTCCATATCTCTGACGAATGTCACCCTTTCAGGTGAGAAAAAATGTGGAGCTATGCTCTACCAGAGTTTCTCCGGCGATGCCGAAGTAGGTACCAGCAGCTTTACGATGAACGGAGGCTCACTTAAGGCAGAAATAGGCCCCCTCTTCTATATTACAAACACAAAATCCGTAATCGAGCTAAAAGGTGCGGATTTAACTGCAAAATCCGGTATCCTTTTGACAGCCAGTGCCGATAGATGGGGTAATACCGGATCAAACGGCGGTAATGTAACCTTCAATGCAGAAAACGAAACCCTTACAGGCAATATTACCAGTGATAACATCAGCTCAATTGCAGTCATATTGAAGAACAGCACTGCCCTTACCGGAGCTATAAATTCGGACAATGCCGGAGGTTCGGTAGCTTTGACCCTGGATTCAACCAGTACATGGAACGTGACAGGAACTTCTTATCTTACAAGCCTGACAGATGAAGACTCCACACTGGCCAATATCAAAGACAATGGTTATACTGTCTACTATGACTCAAATTCCAGTACAAATAGCTGGCTTGGAGGCAAAAACTATACTCTGACTGATGGAGGTCAGCTAACTCCCATCGCAGATTCACAGTAACGCCTGAATCAAAAAAAACGTTCTTGTAGCCTTATAAAGGCTACACTTTTTTTTGGGACTTATCTAATCCACGTTCAAAAACTGCTTTTCTTACTTACCAAAGGAATTTTTGGAAGGGGAATGATATTAAATTGCGCATTTATGTTGAACGCTTGACAATCAGTAACAGTACAAACTCCAGAATGACCGTTATTGAAGTAAAGCCAGGAGCTTGATTGATTTTCTTATTAGTTTTCTGTGTTGTTTCATTATCTTTAATTGCAAAATTTCCATCTTTATCTGTTATAGTAACCATTTCTTCATCCGCATCTGATTCATCAGCTGGTGCTAAATCATCAATTGGAACTCCTATCCACTCAAAAACTACTGGTACCTCACTTACACCTTTTTGCTCACAGTGGTCTTCGATTATTAAATAAATCTCATCAATTATAGTATCATTAACACTTTCTGGAGATTCTGGATCAAAGGCCACAAATATATAGCCCCTGTAGTCATAACCATAACCGGTTAATGGCCCACCATTCTCTAACATATAAGAATCAAGTTCATCTCTGAAACTATGAATACACTTCCCTGCCGTTTCTTCCCATTCCACTTTTTCACTGGCATTTGTAATTACAGGCATTGTTCCCCTAGTAGCTATGAAGTCGGGCTCATTTTTGACTTCCTCGAAAATCTGAGGTCCATAGTCAGGTAACGGTAGATTCTCCTCATCATGTGCCCACATAAAGATCACCGGAATCTCACTTATGCCTTCTTGCCTTTCACAGTAATCATCTATTTTCTGATAGATCTCATCAATTCTGGAGTTATCTACTTCTTCTTTATAGGCAGAACCTAATTCAATTATTATTGCTTCATTATTGGAGGCAACGCTTTGCATAGAGCTGTCAAATTCGGAATATGATGGCCCCATTCGAGTAAGATTTAGCCAACAATCTGAAATTGAATTTTCCCATTCCTGAGTAATTGTTTCTGGTAAGGTTCCCCTGTATGCTATAAACGACGGGTCATTTGCAAAGTCCTTAATAGAATCAGGGATATTATCAGATTCAGAGAAGTTCGATTCATCATCTGCACTTGCAAAACCAGAAGATAAAAAACAAATGAATAATATAAATATCAACCATTTACCAATATTTCTTCTTTTGAGCATTTTAATCAGACCACATTGGTTTTTTTAAAATTCTAACTCCTACTATTGTTTTAAGTCAATCTCAAAATGAAGCCTCTGCACATCTTGCAAAACAGCATTAATAAAAAAGTGGGCGTTTTATGCTGCTGGCGCCAGAGCTCAACTACACAAGTTTTTTAGATGATATATTGGCATAGCAAAGAATAATTTTTAAATTTTAGATTATATCGTTACGCCTTAAAAAGAAAAAAGCTTTAAAAATATTTTTTTGCCTGATTTGGCTATGAGTCTGTCAAAAATTGGCCTGAGAAGTTGCAAACAACGTTCGTTATCCACAACTCCAGATCATCTTTATATCTCAGCGTTCAAACTACTTAGTCCAAATTTCTTACTCAATGTAGTAGGTGACCTGTACTGACATTGAGACGGTAGACTCGCCTGGCTGAATAGGAGTGGAAACTGCCCCTGAACCTTTCTCTGTTGTTGCCATATCATATTCGTAATATACTCTGGAATCACCGCTTTCACTTATAGATGAGGTCCGCACACCAGTTATCTCAACGCCAAGGCTCTTAGCAAGCGTATCGGCTTTTGATGATGCATCAGCTACTGCTTTATTCATCAGGTCTTCACTAAGCTGCTTTTTCTTGTCATCAGATACTGAAAAAGAAATGCTTCCAATATCATTGGCTCCGGCGGCTGTGGACCTGTCAATGATCTCACTCAGGTTGTCGAGCTTCGTGGTTGTGATCTGCACGCTGTTGGACGCAGAGTAACCTGTGATTGTTTGTGCCGTACTATAGTTGTATACCGGGGACACGGAAACATAGGATGTCTGTATTTCCTTATCCTGCAATCCCAGTGCTTTGAGTTCTGCCATTATAGCACTCATAATGGCTGCATTTTCATCGGATGCTTCCTTTGCAGTTTCAGACTGAACTACAACACCGATTCTCAATGTTGCAGTGTCAGGGACAACTTTCTGTTCAGCATACCCGCTCATGGAAATAGTATTTTCCGTATCCTTTTCGGATCCACTCTGTGAAATGGCGTATATCGTTGCTGACATCAGCACCAAAACAACTGACAGCGCAATGATAATGTAATAAGACTTATCGTTTTTATTTTCCTGTGACATTTTTCACATACTCCTCTTTATATCTTTGTTGACTGGTAATTCAGCCAATTATACCAAGTCATAGATGCACCCGCACATATTAAAGAATTACTTAAACTTCAATTAAGGTCGCAGTTATAATAGTCTCATGATATTGAAGAAAAAATATACATAAAGTAGTGAAAAGAAAAAAGAGTTGAAAAATGAAAAAAGGGCTTTATGGAAAATTCGCTGTATTTGGGAAGTTTATTTTCGGCATCAACCAATAGGTCACATTCAGAGGATTATGACCATTCCATAATCTAGTGATTTTCAATTATACATTCGCACTAAATTTTGGCATTGTGCCCACAGGAAATTGAAAAGAGAAAAGAGGTGAGAGCTTTAATCACTCTCACTTCATCTGTCTGTTTTGCACTATCCTTTAAATGAGAATCTGTGAAAAACGACTTATCTTACTTCCTTGCTTTAATTTTCTCAAAGAGCTGTTTTAAGGTGTCTTCATTGCTCTTTGTATACTCGAAGGGCGAAGTCGTGAAAGGCTCAAAATGAACTGCCACGTCATCGAGTCTGTAGAAGGTTCCGTCACATTCCATGGCGTCAATGACTCCGGGGAGTACGACGTCTGAGGCAGCTGTGGTCGGACAGGGAGCAATATCCAGGCAGACCATAGGGACTTTTCCAAGGTAAGCCGCACAGTCCGCAGGGATATGACAGACAAGGTCAGCACACATTACAAAGGCTGCATCCACGTCCCTTTCTCGAAGCACGTCCACGGTTGTGAATTCACCAGGATTGTAACGAGGGATCCCACGCATGAAGTCAAGCCCGAAGGGATAGCCGTACATATAAGAGGCAACCTGATTAAAACCTGCAACGTTACAGTGGCCACGAAGAGCTCCAAGGGTGAACTTGGCATAGTTGTTCAGTTCCTTTACAAGGTTCATGGCAATTTCGGCATTTCTGTGCTTTCCGATAGATGAAGAAAGACCAAGACCCACTGAAATGGCTCCGAAGTTGCAGTTCTTCATCATATCGAGCATTTCTTCCATGACAGAAATGGGAACTCCCGTGATCTCTTCTACTGAGGGGTGAGGAGTTTTCCCATGGAGCAGGGTAAGAAGTGCACTTATAAGTTCATAATCCGAGCTTGGTTTAAGCTGTACGTGCAGATCAGAAGCTACGGCAGTTGGAGTTCTTCTCGGATCTACAGTGATAACTGTCCTGTCAAAACGTCCACGTTTGGTCCAGTAACCCCTCGGGAAAACTCCATACCTGGACATCTGTCTGGGCATGGATTCAAGAGGATTTGTACCCCAGTAGACAATGAGATCTCCTCTGTTTTTCTTCTGACCCTCGGTTGCACCGACTTTACCTGATTCCTGGATTCCCATAGCTGTTGGCCCGTGGCAGATGGTTGCATTGGAATCAACAAGGGCACCAAGGTATTCCCCTATCTTGAGCCCTACTTCATGAGCCTCACAGGAGGTTTCACTACCCATGAAAAGCAAGGGGCGCTTTGCCGAAACAAGGATATCAGCAGCTCTCTCAAGAGCTTCGTCCCAGGCTGCAGGAGTCAGTTTTCCCTCAGCTTTTACAAGGGGCTGCCTGAGTCTGTGGGAACTTACAACCTCTTTGAACTTGGCATTTCCCATTTTACATGCGTTTCTAGCTTCAATTTTTCCGTCCCCGAATTCAACCTGGATATCGTCACAGGCTGCCCCGCAAACCGGACAAACTATGTTTTTGTAAATCATACTTACTGCCCTCCAAGATAAATTTTCAACACTACATCTTCGGCGCTGAGAACCTCTTCATCTGTGGGCTCAATCGTTACTGGGGCACCCTTATAAAGAGGGGAACCTGTTGAGAGCGTGTCGGGGTTAATGACAACGTTCGACCAGATAGCTCTTGGCATGAACACCTGTCCTGGACGGACTGAATCAGTACATTTTGTGTAAACAGCAATAGAATGCTTCCCGTTCTCACTTGTTACTTTTACTTTATCAGGAGAACAGAGTGACACGAAATCACTCGGAGAAATCCAGCAGCATGCACACTCTATAGTATAGTCATCCGTGAATTTATCTCCACCTTTGGCAAGCCTGCCTTCATCAATCGTACTTCCGGTAATGAGTAATACTTCCATGTCTCTCACCTCAGAGCTCCGGGTTTGCGTCTGCAGCTACGTAGAGAGCTCCTTTTGCCCTCTTGCTGATCGCATAGTCCCCTATGAACTTCTTGAATTCACCGATTAGCTCGACTTCACCAGACTTGACGCTATTTTCCATGGATACATATTCGAAACCAGGAGAGAAGCGCTCTATTTTTCCTCCGATAACTATGGTTCCGCCTGCCATTTCAGCGCCCACACCACGAAGAGCTCTGCCTTTGACAATGATAACCCCGCCGTTCTGGCGAATTCCACAGAAACCTTCGACATTGCCTTCTACCATAATTTCGCCGCCGTCCATGCCTCCTCCGAGCTGATGGCGTGCCGAGCCTTCGATAACGATGCGCCCACCTTTCATTCCATGCCATTTACCTCTATAAGCACAGCCTACATGATCTCCGGCATTTCCTTTGATGTGCAGAAGTCCACCTGTCATTTCCATACCAGCCCAGGAGTCAGCATCTCCGTAAACAACGATTTCGCCTCCTTTCATCCCGGTACCTACATGCATGCCTGCAGAACCTTCAATTTCAATTTTTCCTGCATTCATGCCTTCTCCGATTCTTTTGATCCGCATTGCATCGCCTTTTATACGGATCAGAGTCTGAGCTGCAGAACTCCCTCCATTCCCGATTACTTCAAAAAACTCGGAAATAGGATAAGTCTTTGGACCCTGCCAGACAGATAGGTTTCCTATTTCTTCTGCAGTCTTGCCTGCAAAGAAGTCAGGAGTTATAACATCTGCTTCCAGTTTAATGTCAATCTCTTTTTTAGGAATAAGAACTACTTCTTCCATTTCTCCAGCACTTTCGATCTTACCTTTATTAATAAGAACTCCGTCTGTCATGACCTCACCTCTCACCATTAACCTGTATGGGAGTCGGATTTTCCAGATACTTTTCTGGAGTCGGATAGTTGGCAAAGCCCAGGGTGTAGTACCTGAACCAATCCTTTACATCGACCAGCATTTCCTTTTCCCGCTCGTTTTCTACGTGAACTTCGGAATAGTAAGTCCGCTTTTCAGGCAGGGACACAACCTCTCCTTTTACAACCACTATTTCACCGTCTTTCACGGTGTATTCTGCCTTCCTGAAGGTACGGAGCAGAGCCTCGTAGTTGTTTGCGTCAAGCTGCTGCGGGTTTATATTGTAAACAGTAACGTCTCCATCAGCCCCCACACCAAGAGAACCTTTTCTGTGTACCATTCCAATGGTCTTAGCAGGGTTGGCTCTTGTAAGGATCGCAAGATCATAGAGGGAAAGTTCCCTGTTTACGCCTCCGAGTGCACTTCTGTCATTTGCCCATTTGTGGCACTCACTGAAGGTCTGCTTTCTGAAAGCTTCGGACATAAGCCAGGTCATAACCTCAGGATATTTAGTAAAAGGCCCACCATTGGGACTGTCCGTGGTCATGATTGTCTTCCAGGGGTCGTTGATAAGCAGGAGACATTCAAGCCCCATTGCCCATTGCAAACTGTGTACCGGGTTGGACTTAAGATATGTAAACGGAAGAACACCTGAGCCGCACTCCATCTCAACGTCAGTGTTCGACCACTTGTTTCCTGTAAGTGTGTAAAGGTCATGAATAGCAGGGCCGTCGCCTGTCATAACTGTTGCTTCACCGAAAGGAGTGCATCCACTGTCGATTACTACGTGATCTTTGTTATTTATGTAATCTGCAATATCTTTTACTCCGGACTCACAGTCTGCCCAGGTGGTACCTGCGAAACTGTTGAACATCAGGTGAGTGAGGTATACGGAACGGTCCCTGGAGGGATCCATTTTGGTTTCAGCCCATTCCACATCCATGTTTTGCCTGGTCTTTACCCCATCCGGAATTTTGAGAGAATCCTTGGTAATCGTATAGCACCCAGGATGACCCAAATTGTTTGCGTGCAGGTGAACAGGCATTGGCATTCCAAGCCGTTCATTGATTTCGGTAAGTCCTTTAATGACTTCTCTGGGGGTAATTTCGAAATGGATGTTGGCTTCATCAAGAGTACTAACGTTTTTACCCCATGCCCAGTTTTCAACTCCTGCAGGGTTGACACATTTTATCCCATATGTCTTGTGAGTCTTCATCATCCAGGCCACATAAGCAGTAGCCTTTTCCAGATCTCCGTCCCTGAGATAGCGCATTAAAAAGAAATTGTTTCCAAGTACCAGATACCCGCCCATATCAAGGAGCGGAGTTGCCCGCATCTCTTCATGGGTGTGGCGAGCTTCAAGAGGAGGAACTGCGGCTTCAAAGACCGTTGTGTAACCCATTGCCGCATAATCGTATCCCTGTTTGTAGACAGAGGGGACAGAATAGCCTGAACCTGAATGAGTAAGTGAAGTCTTCTGAAGAGTTGCTTTATAGTGATCTTCAGGGCGCATCATTCTGCCGGCATTGACCTTTGCACCTGCAACGTGAGAGTGAGAGTCAACTCCTCCTGGCAT